>CBFGLP010001490.1:0-2415 GCA_965649595.1 uncultured Myxococcales bacterium
CAAAGCCATCCCGAGCTGCGGCGGCGCGAACGAGGCCGTAGATACGCTCGCGCAGGGCCCCGCCGGGCTCGCGCGCGGCGGCATCACGCAGCACGCCGAGCTCTGCGGCCGCGAGCCCGTTGCGATCGAGCTCGTGCTCGAAGGTGTCGACCGCGGCCTCGCGCGCGGCGTCGCAGCTCGACTCGAGGGCCTCGGTCGCCAAGCTCGTGGCGAAGTATTGGTCGGCCAATCCGCGCAGCAGCACCCGAACCGCGACGTGGTCTTCGGCCGCCAGGGCCTTGCGAAACCTGGTCTTTAGCCTCGACCTCGCCTGCAACGATTTCGTGGCCGCACACGCAGCCACGGCCAGCGAGGCGGTCGACTCGTCGGGGTCGGACATCAGCGGCCAGATCGCGTGAAAGAAGGCGTGGGTCCGACTGGGCTGCTGGCCCAGCACGCGCAGCAGCGCTTGCTGACGGATCGGGCTGGCGTCGCGCAAGCGCGGCAGCAGCAGCGAGTCGCTCACGCGAGCGCCCGCCCTGATCTCGGCGAGCACGGCCGCACACTCGTCGTCCGACGCAGCGTCGAAGCGCTCGAGCTGGGTCTCGCTGGCGAGCGGCAGTCGGTCCTGCTCCGAGCTGTACTCGAGCTCGTCACCAAGCCGCGTGCGTGCCCATGATGCGCCCTGCTGCTCGGCCTCCGGGTCGTCGACGGCCTCGAGCGCGGCCAACAGCTCTTGCGCGGCCCGATGCACGTCCACGCCCCTGCGGAGCAGGTCCGCGAGCGCGTGCGCGCGCAGCCATCGGTTCGGCAGCTCGCTCAGCCGCGCGAGCGCGGCCACGGCCTCGGGGACCTCGTATGCAGTGAGGGCCTCGAGCGCGGGGAAGGCCTGCCACAGCTCCAGAGCCTCCACGACGACACGCTCGAGCGCCTCGATCACCGTGGGCTCGCAGTGGGTGTGGCCCTGCAACGCGACCTCGAGCACGCCGAGCAGATCGCCCTCGAGTCGGCCGTTGCGATGGACCTTCAGCCGCTCGAGCAAGAGCGGGACGTCGCTCGGCCGCGCCGCATCGGCCAGGACCCACAGCGCCGCTTCGTGGTTGCGGTGCTCGTGTCCGGCTGGACCTTTCAGCGCCTGGATGGCGTGGATCCGCAGCGCACCGAGCATCTCGGCGAGCGGCTCCTCACCGGTCCAGCGGGCGTTCGCTCGGCCCTCTTGGTACCACCAAAACAAGTCGTTGATGGCCGCGCGCGAGCCCGACTTCAGCACCTTGCGGGCGATCCGGAGCGCGTCTTGCTGACTGAGGCCCGGCGTGCGCCGGGCTTCGGCCACCAGCTCGTGGGCCCGCTGCTTCAGCGGGCGCGAGCTTGCCGAGCGAGCGCGTCGCTCGGGCTTGTTCGATTTCCGAGCGGCCATGCCGGATTACTGCGCTTCGGTGAATAGCACGCGGGCACCTTCGAAGTCATCGGCCGTCACGAAGGGGTCGAGGCGCTCGACCTCGACGTCGAATGACATGAGTCTACGAGCGGGCCTGCGACAGCTCGTAGCGCTGCGCTCGATCATCCGCTGGTCTATGGTCGTTGCATGAGGGCCCGCGCCCTGCCGCTCCTGCTCGCCCTGCTCGGGTTGCCCAGCTCCGCGCAGGCGCACGACTACTGGCTCGAGCCCCGCGACTTCACCCCGGAGGTCGACGAGCCCTTCACGGTCGACCTCGTGCTCGGGGACCACTTCGTGCGCGAGCAGACCCGCCCGCACGATCCGCAGCGGGCGCGCCGCTTCGAGCTCCGCACCCGCTGCAAGACCTTGGACCTCACACAGGGGCTCGCAGAGGGGGCCGACCCGGTCATCGAAGATCGCTCGCTCGAGCGCGCGGGGCTGGTGCTGATCGGGCTCGAGCGCGATTGGGTAGACATCACGCTGGCTGATGATCAGTTCACCGAATACCTCGACCACGAGGGCCTCGACGAGGTCGCGCGCATGCGCGACGAGCAGGGCCATCGGGCGCAGGAGCGTGAACGCTACATTCGCTCGGTCAAGACCTTGCTGCGGGTCGGCGATCGCTCGCACCGAGCATTGCACCGAAAGCGGCTCGGGCACGCGATGGAGATCGTCCTGCTCGATGATCCCTACCGAAGGGACCCAGGCGAGCGAGTGCGCGCGAAGGTGCTGCTCGAGGGCAAGCCGCTCGCCGGGGTCCGGGTGACGGCGCTGCACCGCCGGGCGGACGGCAAGGTCAGGGAGCTGTGGGCGAGCACCGATCGTCGCGGCGTCGCCGAGATCGAGGTCGACGCCGGGGTGTGGCTGCTGCGCTCGGTTCACATGGTCCCCTGCACGGGGACGTGCGAGGGGGCCAACTGGCGCAGCTATTGGGCTTCGTTCAGCTTCGCGGTCGATTGAGTCCGGGCGGCCTTCGGCCGTCCTCCTCGACCTCCATG
>CBFGLP010001491.1:0-7066 GCA_965649595.1 uncultured Myxococcales bacterium
GTTCGCTGCTGTGCATGCCGATCGTCAAGCACAGCCGCCGCGTGGGCGCGCTGATCTTGGTAAATCACCTCAGCTCGCACGCGTTCACAGCCGAGCGGCTGGAGGTCCTGCGGCTGTTGGCCGCCCAGGCCGCCCGCGCGCTCGACAACGCGAGCGTCTACGCGGCGCTCGAGCGCAGCGAGGCCCGCTGGCGAACGTTGGTCCGCGGGGTTCCGGACATCATCTCGCTGATCGACGATCAGGGGCGGGTCGAGTTCGTGAACCACCTCGCGTCCTACGACACCGTGCACCTGCCCAACCTGATCGGAGCGCACGCGACCACGCACATGAGCCCGGAGTGCGCCGCCGACTGGCAGCGGACCTTCGACGAGGTGCTCGCGCAGGGCAAGATGGGGGCGGTCGAGATCCAGATTGCTCCCAAGGGTCTGGCGCCGCGTTGGTTCATGGTCCGGCTGGCGCCGGTCGAGATCGGCGGGCGGGTGGGCAAGGTGATCAGCATCGGGACCGACATCACCGATCGCCGTCAGGCCGAGGCGGCGCGGGTCCGCCTCGAGGCCCAGCTACGTCAGCAGCAGCGCTTGGAGTCGATCGGCACGCTGGCCAGCGGGGTCGCGCACGAGATCAACAACCCGATCCAAGGCATCATGAACTATGCCGAGCTGATCGACGAGCGGCCGAGCGACAGCGAGAGCGTGCGGGAGTTTGCCCGCGAGATCCGGACCGAGACGGAGCGAGTCGCGACGATCGTCCGCAACCTGCTGGCGTTCTCGCGCCAGGAGCGGGAGCAGGAGCTGGACAAGGCCGACGTGCAACAGCTGATCGAGACGACGCTGTCGCTGATCCGAGCGGTGCTGCGCAAGGATCAGATTCGGATCGAGGTCGACGTCGAGGACGGGCTGCCGAACATCCCTTGCCGGGTGCAGCAGATCCAGCAGATCGTGATGAACCTGGTCACCAACGCACGCGACGCGCTCAACGAGCGCTATCCCGAGTTCAGCGAGCACAAGCAGATCAGCCTGCGCGCGCGTGCGGTCGAGCTGCGCGGGCACTCGTGGGTGCGGATCAGCGTTGCGGATCAGGGCATCGGCATCCCGGTAGCGATCCGCTCGCGGATCTTCGATCCATTCTTCACCACGAAGCGGCACGACAAGGGCACTGGCCTCGGCCTCGCGCTGAGCCACGGGATCGCGGCGGAGCATGGCGGCGAGCTGTGGGTCGAGAGCGAGGAGGGGGTCAGCACGACCTTCCACCTCGATCTCCCGGCGCCGCGCTGACTGACGATGCCCAGATACACCCAGCCCGGCATCGATCGCCAAGCAGCGCGGGGGCCGGACTACGAGGGATGTTCGATCTTTGGCTCGTCAGCGCTCGCCAGCCTGCTAGGCCGAGGTCATGACAACGATCGCAGGGGTTCAATCGGCCGCTCAGGGCCGAGTCGGCCGCTTCCACGCGCTCACCTTGGCGCTGCTGATCCCGCTCGCCTGCGAGCGCAAGGGCGAGGACGAGGACGCCAAGCAGCGCGACAAGGGCGACGAGCGCGAGCAGGACGACAAGGGCGACGAGCCGGTCACCGGACGCAAGACCCTCGTCATCGACAGCCAATGGATCGATTGCCCGAACGGCATCGGTAAGTGCCTGCGCGTCAAGCAAGAGCGCGGCGAATGGCAACCGCTCCACTCGCCGATCGAGGGCTTCGACTTCGAGGAGGGCTATATCTATACGATCATAGTCGACGTCACCGAGGTGCCCGATCCGCCGACTGGCGGGGAGACCCTGCGCTATCGCTTGCTCGAGGTCGTCGGCCGGACGCCGGCGCCCTGAACCGAGGGATCGCAGGAGTCCGGGCGGCCTTCGTGGGATTGTCTGTCGTGTCGTCGGCAGCTGTCGGTGAGGCGAGGTCGACCACACTCGAGGGTTCGCGTTGGATGTGGCGCGATGCTGCACGCGGCGAGAGCCCCTATTGGCAGTCCGCTTTCGGGGCGGATGCTCGAATTGGGACATCGAATACCGTCAATACCGTTACATTTTCGCACGGCGGTCTGCGCGGGTCGTAAGGTCGCGCTGAAAGAGAGATTGTCGGTAGTCTCTCGGCCTTCCGAGGTGGATACACTCTCGTGCGCGTGACCCGTGGTGGTCGCAGCCGGACGATTGCGTGGGCGTTCCTCTCTCGGGTTATCGCGACTTCCGCCTCCTGCGGGCCTCCGCGCGGGCGCGCGTGTACGAGGCCAAGCGCGAGCGCGACGAGGCTCGCGTGGTCGCCAAGGTGTTCCAGGTCGACGACCCAGGGGTCGAGGCTCGGGTCGAGCACGAGTTTCGACTGGTCCAGCGGCTGGCGCTGGAGGGGGTGGTGCGGGCGATCGGGCTCGAGCGCAGCGGCGACGAGCTGGTGTTGCTCTTCGAGCAGGTTCCAGGCGTAAACCTCGAGCAGTTCGCCGCCGGTCGACCGCTCGACGTCGCGGTGTTCCTGCCGATCGCGCTGGCGCTGGCGGACACGCTGGCGCGGATCCACGACGAGCGGATCCTTCACCGCGACATCAAGCCGAGCAACCTGCTGATCGAGCCCGAGAGCGGGCGAGTGTACTTCGCGGACTTCGGCATCTCGGTGCTGCTCGAGAGTCAGCGCAGGCACCTCTATGACCCGGATGTGCTGGAAGGAACGCTGCCCTATATCTCACCGGAGCAGACCGGCCGCACCAAGCGGGCGGTCGACTTTCGCAGTGACCTCTATTCGCTGGGGGCGAGCTTCTACGAGCTGCTGACCGGCCATCGACCCTTCGAGCTGACCACTCCACTCGAGCTGATTCACGCACATCTGGCTCGCCGGCCGCGGCCGCTGACCGAGCTAGGGCCGGAGCTCCCTTCGATCCTGTCGGACATGGTGCTGCGGCTGCTGGAGAAGGCGCCGGAGCACCGCTATCAGTCGGCGCGGGGGCTGCACGTGGACCTGTGTCGCTTGGCGGACGCGCTCGCGGCCGGACAGGGCGATCCTCGTTTTCCGCTCGGGCACTTCGATCACGCGACCACGCTCCAGCTTCCACATCAGCTCTACGGGCGCGAGCACGAGCTGGAAGTGCTCGAGCGAGAGCTCGGCGAGGTCGGGCGATTGGGGGCGGCGAGGCTGGTGCTCGTCGGCGGCGAGCCGGGGTTGGGCAAGTCGGCGCTGATCCACGCGCTCGAGACCCCGCTCTTGGGTCGCGGTGGTCGGATGGGCGTCGGCAAGTTCGAGCTGGACGCACGCGAGCTGCCCTTCGGCGGCTTCGTCGCGGCGTTCACGAGCTTGGTCGAGCAGATCCTGACCGAGAGCGAGGCCCGCTTGACCGCCTCACGCGAGCGCCTGGCCGAGTCGCTCGGTCCGATCGCGGGCGCGGTCGCGGAGCTGGTCCCGGGGCTGAGCCTGATCCTCGGCGAGCTGCCCGAGCTGCCCGAGCTCGAGCCGGTCGAGAGCCGCAACCGCCTCCACCTCGCGCTCGCGCGCTTCCTCGCGATCTTGGCCGAAACCAACCCCTTGGTGCTCGTGCTCGACGACGCGCAGTGGGCCGACGCGGCCAGCCTCGAGCTGCTTCGCGTGGTGCTGGAGGAGGGCGGCGAGCTGCCGGTGCTCTTCATCGTGACCTACCGGCGCGACGAGGTCGACGAAGCCCACCCGCTCGCCCGCCTGCGCGAGCGCCTGAGCGCGACGCTCGGCACGACCGAGGGCGCTCCGCCAGGCCAAGCTGCTCGGATCACGGCGCTCGAGCTCGAGCCGCTCTCGCCGAGCGATCTGCGTACGATGCTGGCGGCGATCCTCGGGCGCCCGCGCGAGACGGTCGAAGGCTTGGCCGAGCTGGTCACGCGCAAGACCGAGAACAACCCGCTCTTCGTCCGGCAGTTCCTGCTCTACCTGGCCGAGCTGGGCCTCCTGCGGCCCTCGGTCGGTGGCTGGGTGTGGGACGAGCAAGCGATCGCGGCGGCCGGCATCCCCGACGATGTGCTCGCCGTGATGGCAGCCAAGATCGGCCGGTTGCCGGAGGGCGAGCGCGAGGTGCTGCAGCAGGCCGCGTGCATTGGCTCGCGCTTCGACGCGAGCATCCTGGCGTCGATCGGTACGCTGCAGGGCGAGGCGCTGGCAGCCAGCCTCTATCGGCTGGAGGTCGAGGGGCTGATCGGTCCGGTCGGACGCGACTTTCAGTTCAATCACGATCGCATCCAAGAGGCCGCGTACAGCCTGCTCGCGCCCGATCAACAGCGAAGCCTCCATTGGGCGATCGGCCGCTGTCTGCTCGAGCGTGCGAACGCGAGCGACTCTGGGTCGAGGCGATCCCGCGGGCTTGGGACGAGCGGGCCTTCGCTGGGCGATCGCGTGTTCGAGATCGTCGATCAGCTCGACGCTGGCCTCGATCACACAGCGGCGCTCGATCGCGAGGGCCGACTGGAGCTGGCGCGGCTGAACTTGCAAGCGGGTGAGCGAGCGCTGGTCTCGGCGGCTTGGACGGCGGCCGAGCGCTACCTCGAGCTGGCCCGCGAGCTGACCCGTGACGAGCGGGCGAGGGCGGCTCGCGGCGAGGGTGACGAGCGCGAGCTGAGCTTCGCGATCGAGTTTGCCCACGCCCAGGCGGTCGAGCTCAGCGGCGAGCTCGAGGTCGGCCAGCGGGCCTTCGATACGCTGCTCGCCTGGCCCTTGTCGGCGGTCGAGCACGGGCGGGTGGTGGCCCGACGGATCCACTTGTTGGACATGCACGGACGGCACGAGGAGGCGATTGCGATCGGGCTCGCTGGGCTCGAGCGCTACGGCCTGCGGGTCCCGGCCCGGCCTTCGCTGCCGCGTGCGCTCAGCTCGTTGATGCGTGGGTGGAGGTCGATCCGCAAGTTCGATCTCGAGCGGCTGCTGGCCTTACCCGAGGTCGCTGACGAACGAATCGACGCGGCGATGCACATCATCACGCCCTTGGCGGCGACCGCATCATCCGCCGCCGGCGGAATGAACCTCTACGTGTATTTGGTCGGCCTGCATGCGCGGCTGATCGCACGCTATGGCTTTCACGCGACCGCGACCACGGCGTTGACCTTCCCCTGCGCGGTCGTAGCGGGCATGGGCAAGGTCCAAGAGGCGAGCGTGCTCTGTGAGCACGTGCTCGCGCTCGCCGAGCGGCGGCCTTCGTCGCCGAGCGCTCGTGTGCACGCGCTCTCGGCCGTGCTGCTGTTCGTGTGGCCACACTCGCGTCCGTTCAGGCAGATCGCCGATCAGCTCGAGCACGTTCACCAGCTCGCGCTCGAGGTGGGTGACATCGACTCGGCCGGCTACATCGCGGCGTTCGGATTGACGATGCACTTCGATGCGGGCACGCATATGCGCTCCGTGTTCGAGCTGCACGCACGCTTCGCGCGTGCAAATCCGACCTGGGGGGTGAGCCACATGGCCGCGGCCGCCGAGGTCGCTCGGCGCATGTACGAGACCTTGGGCGCGGGTGAGGGAGAGCCATCGCCGGGGTTCTTCGCGTCCGAAGCTGACGAGTCGAGCACCGCTACCTTCTATGGAGCGAGGATCTTTCGCAGCACTGGGCTCGTGCTCTTGGGGGATCTCGAGCAGGCGCGGGCGGTCTTTCAGCCGATCGCGCGCGACTTCGCCAGGGCAATCTTGGGGACTTGGGTGGTCCCACGAACGGCGATGATTGGGGCGATCGTCGAAGCCGAGCACGCGCTGCGACCCGAGGCGAGCGCGGGTGATCGCTGGCGGGCGATTCGGCGGCTGCGGGGGTGGAGGAAGCTGACCCGCACCTGGGCGACCAACTGTCCCATCAATTACGGCGCGGTCGCAGACGTCGTGGTCGCCGAGCTCGCGGCGCTGCGCGGCCGCTCGCACGAGGTCTACGACGCGCTCGAGCAGGCTCGGATGCGGGCCGCCGAGCAAGGGGCGCACTACCTCGAAGCGATCGCTAGCGAGCGCTTGGCCGTGCACGCGCGTCGCTTTGGACACTCGATGCTGGCCGAGGGCGCGCTGCGGCGGGCCCATACCGCGCTCTACCGCTGGGGCGCCCGGGCGGCGCTGCAGCGGCTCGAGCTGCAGTATCCGGAGCTGAGCAGCCGCCCGATCGAGGTCCGGGATGCCGATCGCAGCACGACCTCGCGCCGCCACAGCTCGGACACCTCGCTGCTGCACGTCGACTTCACCGGAGTGATCGACACCTTGCAGACGATCAGCGAGGAGCTGCGGCTCGACGTGGTCATCCCGCGCGTGCTCGGCAGCGCGATGGCCAGCGCCGGCGCGGATCATGGCGCGCTGCTGCTCGAGCAGGCCGAGGTGCTCGGGCTGGTCGCCGAGGCCCGGGCCGAGCAAGCGCCGGAGTTCATCGAGCCGGCGATTCCGATCTCGGAGTTGGGCGCTCGGCTGGCGACCAGCGCGGTCCGCTTGGCGCTGCGGACCGGCAGCACGCTGGTGATCGACGATGCGTCGGCCGACCCTCGCTTCGCCGGTGATCCCTTCGTGCTCGAGTCGGGCGCCCGCTCGCTGCTGTGCATGCCGATCGTCAAGCACAGCCGCCGGGTTGGCGCGCTGGTGCTGGCCAACCGCCTCAGCTCGCACGCGTTCACGGCCGAGCGGCTCGAGGTCCTGCGCCTGCTAACCGCACAGGCTGCCCGGGCGCTCGACAACGCGAGCGTGTATGCGGAGCTCGAGCGCAGCGAGGCCCGCTGGCGGACGCTGGTCAGCGGGGTGCCGGACATCATCATGTTGCTCGACGCAGAGGGCCGAATCGAGTTCATCAACCACCTCGCCCCGTTCGACAACGCCCGCTCGGCAGCGTTGATAGGCACGCACGCTTACACCCATATAGTCCCGGCGTGCGGGGACGACTGGCAGCGGACCTTCGACGAGGTGCTCGCACAGGGCAAGATGGGCGAGGTCGAGGTCCAGATCGATCCCAAGCATCATCAGCCGCGCTGGTACACGATCCGCTTGGCGCCGATCGAGATTGGCGGGCGGGTCGGCAAGGTGATCAGCATCGCGACCGACATCACGGACCGCCGACAAGCCGAGGCGGCGCGTGCCCGGCTGGAGGCGCAGCTGCGTCAGCAGCAGCGGCTCGAGTCG
>CBFGLP010001492.1:0-2159 GCA_965649595.1 uncultured Myxococcales bacterium
CCCGAGCGCAGGTCTCCAGAATTAACTCGCCCGCGCGCAGCGCCCCGGGGAGCCACGGTCCGAGGAGGGAGCGCTCTTCATGATCGGGAAAGGCCCTCCCCATGCGTTGGCCTGCGCCCAAATTAGGCCCTCGCCCCACCCGATGGATGTAAACGCGTACCCGGGAGGCTCATCAATCACATGACATGATTCGTCGAATGTCAGCCTCGACGGGCTCGGGAAACGCTGCCAGGAATTGGTGATTCTCCCCCGTAGTCCAGCTTTCGATAGCCTCGGTCAGGACGTCGAGGTAGATCCGGAGATCTCTTTCCCCGATTGCTGGTATCTCGTCATGCACGAGCACGACGGTGTGCTCGGGGATCCAGTGAAAGTCTCGCAGACAGTCGGATAGAGCGTCCCAATTGTATCCAAAATATCCAGGAAGCTTCAGGATTTCGCTGAGCGAGCGCAGTAGCTCGTCGACGTCGGTGATCCCCGCAGGCACGGTCGCCACGAACGCGTTGCTCATCGACATTACCCGCTCGCCAAACACGAATTGAAGCGAGTCACCCACGAGCGAGCATCACCCCCACAGCTCCACCGCGACCCCGACGCGCAGCGCCTGCCAAGGCCGTGCCCAATCGATCGCCTTCACGTCGACGTCCGGATCCCAGGTCGGCACCGGGATCAGCCCGCGCCGCGCCAGCTCGCGATGCAGCCGCAGCTCGCTCTCGGGATCGCGTGAAAACGGGAAGGGGTTGCGCGGCTCGTCGCCTTCGAGCCGCGGGTACTTGCGGTCGTCGTGGGCGATCAGCTCGAGCAGCTCGAGCCCGCGCCGCTGCATGTAGTCGAGGAACGCGAGCGAGAAGGGCCGCGGCGGGGCGGCCTGCAGGCTCGGCTCGCGGGCGATCCACTTGACCCAGTCGAAGCCGTACACGAAGTCGTGCACGTAGCTGAAGTTGATCGCGGTCGTCCGGCCGTAGAGGGTCTGCAGGCGAGCCATGCGAGCGAAGCGATCGTCGAGCACGCCGAGCGGGTCCGCGGACGCGACCGCCTCGCGCACGATCTCGCAGGCGATCAGGTCGAGGTCCCAAAACAGGTTGGCCGGGAACGCGTCGAGCTGGGCCTGCGCGAGCGCGGCGAGGCCCCGCGCGAGCGGGTCGCTGGCTCGGGGCTGGTCAGCGTCGGGCAGCTCTCGCAGGGCGCGGGCGTGGACCTCGACCAGCGTCGAGGCCCGCCCGCGGCGAGGGTCGAGGGTTCCGACCCCGCTGTCCGAGTCACCGCTTTGCTGGCGAGAGCGGTCACCGACGTGCTGCTCGAGCCGTCGTTGGACGAGCACGAGACCTTCGCTTGCTCGGGTGTGGACGCTGTCGCTCAAAACCATCCGCCCAGCCACCAGAGCGACCACCCATGCCGCCACCCGAGCAGCGCCAGCGAGATCAGGACCAGCGAGAGCAAGATGGCGCTGCGCCAGATCGCGTTGTGGAGGTAGCGCTTGTACACGCGGTGCTGCTCGAACGCGTTGGTCTTGGCCAGCGGGCTGACCTTGCGGAGCCGTCGCCAATTGACCAGCACGACGATCAGGACCAGCGCCCCGAGCGGGGCCGGGATCGCGTGCACGAGCCGGATCGCGAGCACCCAGAGCAAGCAGGCCGCGAGCACCAGCCGCTCGATCAGCGCCCGCGCGGCTCGGTTGCCGTACTCGCTCGCGTAGGTCCGCTTGCCGCCGCGGCGGTCGCTCTGCTCGTCGGCGAGGCCGCTGGCGATCCCGCTCGAGAGCGCGAGCAGGGCAAAGCCGGGCAGCAACCACAGCTCGCGCGCGAGCAGCTCGCCGCTCTGCAGGTAGCTGTTGAACCAAGGCAGCGCGACGCCGATGCCGAGCCCCTCGAGCGCCTCACCGCCGCCGCGGTAGTTGAGCTTGATCGGCGGCAGCGTGTAGGCGACGAACATGCCGAGCAAGCCGAGCGCGGCGAAGGTCAGGCCGCTGCGCGGGAGCACGACCTCGGCCACTAGCGCGATCGTGAGGGCCGCGACGCCGGCGAGCAGGCCAGCGCTCAGCAGCGCGGGTGCGCCGAGGATCCCGTCGGGGATCGTCTTGGGCGAGGTGTCATCGGGGAACATCTGCCGCTTGATCCGATCGACGCGGCGGTCCCCCCAGTCGTTGAGGAACACCACGAAGA
>CBFGLP010001493.1:0-4599 GCA_965649595.1 uncultured Myxococcales bacterium
CTCGTCGCTCGTCGACTCGTCGCTCGTCGACTCGTCGGACGTCGTGCTCGACTCGCTCTCGGTGCTCGTGTCACCGACCTCGTCGGTGCCGACCTCGTCCGGCCCACAGCCAGCGAGCAAGATGGTAAAGGCCAAAGGACCCAAGGAAGCAATCTGTGAAGTGCGCAGCATAGTCTCTCCGGACCGCATCATGGCACGCGGACGATGTTGCCTTCACGTTCACGCGATGAAGCACCCTCTCGTCAGACGAGCCCGAGCCTGAGACGATCCTCCGACTCGTCACGGTGCGGCGCTACTCACCGCACCGCTCACCGCCGCCGTTGTGCACGCGCGCGGGTCCTCTCCCCACTCGACCTGTCCCGCACGGGCATCCGCCAGCTCCCCCCTTCGACCTCGCGCGCCCCCAAGGCCACCAGCACCGCAGGCAGCTCGTCCCGCCGCACGCCCAATCGGCTCGCCAGCTCGCTCGGCAGCTCGAGCTCCCCCGCCTTCCCGAGCTCCTGCAGCTCCGCGACCACCCGCTCGACGATATCGACCCGCAGCGCTCGCGGCCCGAACACCGGATACCCCAGAGCCGTATACGCCCCCTGATCAATCTCCGGATCCGGCAGCAACGCCACCGCCCCCGCACGCGGGATCACGAACCCCGTCGGCCGTCCGAGGGCGGTCCAGATCAACAGCGCTCGCTCGCGCAGCGCCGCCGGCTGCAGCAGCTTGGGCAGCCAGATCATCAGCTCGCCAAACTCGACCCCCGCGGCGCGCAGCAGCTCGCGGTCTTTGGCGCTCGAGCGCTGCACCTGACCGAGCGCCGCGTGGCGATGGATCGTCCCGAGCCCCTGCTCGAGCTGATAGACCAGCCCACGCGCGTCGCTCGACAGCTTGTCTAGCGCTGGCTGGCGCAGCGGCGCGAGCAGCTGACCGACGAGATCCCGCGTCCACGCGACCAGTCGCCGCAGGATCCGAGCTCGCGATCCAGCCGCGAGCGCCTCGACCTCGGGCGTCAGCGCGACCTCGGGGCGCAGGAGATCGACGCCTCGCCGCAGCCGCGCCAGCTTGCGCTCCCCGTCGAGGATCCAGCCCTCGTCGTCGAGGCAAAAGCGCTCGTGCGGTGCCTCGACGAGCTCGTGCACCCATCCCTCGTCGTTGGCCGCGCCCGCGCTGATCGGCGCCGCGACAGGCAGCCTCGAGCTCAGCTCGAGCAGCTTTGCGAAGGGGCTATCGAGGTCGATCTCCTGCGCGTCCGCGGGTCGACTCGCGCTCTTGCGCTTACCCGGCCGCGCGGGCGTGGCAGCGGAGCCTGACCCCGGACCAGGAAAGTGCCGCTGCCCCTCGCGCTCGACGAAGCGGGCCATCAGCCGCTCGTGCAGCGCGTCGGACAAGATATCTTCGATTAACCGCGTGCGCTCCTGCCAATATTCGGCGTCCGCGACCCACATTCGATGATTGCTGATATACGTCCACGTTCGCACGAACGCGATCCGGGTCATCAGCGTATGAATGTCGCCCTCGGTATTGGCGATACGATCGATCCGCTCGCGCATCCAATCCGCGTCGAGCCGTCCGCGCGGACCGGCGAGCTGGCGATAGACCTCACCCAGCAATTCGATGTGGCCATCGAACAACAATTTGCGAAAGTCGGGGATCTGGCAGACGTCCCACAAGAGCTGGACTGCGGCTCGGCCCTTGGCCAAGGCTTGAATCTCGGGCCGCGCCGCCAGCCGAACTAGCGCGTCGAAGTCCTCGACCTTGCGCACGGGCTCGAGCACGCGCCGAGGCGGCCGCTGCTTGAGTGACTCGATCAGCGCCTCGACCGAGCGAAAGTCGAGGTCGCTGTTGCGCCAGAACACCCGGCGAAGCTCGGGGAACCGATGGGTCTCGATCGCGTGGACGACCGGGTCGGGCAGCGGCGGCAAGGGGGCGAGCGTGCAGAACCGGCCGTCGTTCTCGGCCCGCCCTGCACGTCCGGCGATCTGCGCCAGCTCGTCGGCCTCGAGCTCGCGCAGCTCCTGCCCATCGAACTTGCGCAGGCTCGCGAACGCGACCATGTCGACGTCCATGTTGAGGCCCATGCCGATCGCGTCCGTCGCGACCAGGTAGTCGACCTCGCCCGCCTGGTAGAGCGCGACCTGAGCGTTGCGCGTGCGCGGCGAGAGGGCGCCGAGCACCACCGCCGCCCCGCCTCGGCGACGGCGCAGACGCTCGGCCAGCTCGTAGACCTCGTCGCTCGAGAACGCGACCACGGCCGTGCGCGGCGGCAAGGCCCCGAGCGAGAGGCTGCCTGCGCTGCGCAGCTGCGAGAGCCGAGTGTGGCGGCGATGCTCGGCCGTCGGCACCAGCTCTTGGACGATCGGGCGGATCGTCTCGGCGCCCATGAACCAGGTCTCCAGCCGACCGCGCGCGTTCAGCAGCCGATCGGTGAACACGTGCCCGCGCTGGCGGTTGCCGGCGAGCTGGATCTCGTCGACTGCCACGAAGTCGACCTCGCGATCGCTCGGCATCGACTCGACCGTGCAGACCCAGTAGTCGGGCTGCGGCGGCACCCGCTTCTCCTCGCCCGTGACCAGCGCGACCCGACGCTCGCCAATCCGCGCGGTGA
Organism: uncultured Myxococcales bacterium; assembly: GCA_965649595.1. Lineage (GTDB taxonomy): Bacteria > Myxococcota_A > Polyangia > Nannocystales > Nannocystaceae > Plesiocystis. The sequence continues at coordinate 2,597 of CBFGLP010001493.1, forward strand.
TCCGGTCATAGACCTCGCGCGCGAGCAAGCGCAGCGGCAGCCCGATGATGCCGCTGCGGTGCTCGAGCATCCGCTCGATCGCCCGATGCGTCTTGCCGGTGTTGGTCGGGCCGAGAGCGGCGACGATGCCCACATACGGCGCTGGGGCGCGCCCGGTCATGGCCGGCAAGGTAGCAGCCGATCGGGGGGTGCACCACGCCGGGCCGGCTGGCGAGCGCGGTCGGGTGACACCCGCGGCGCCCTGCGGTGTTGCAGCCGCGCCATGCCACGACGCACCTGGACTCCCCTTTCCCACTTCCGCCCTGCCCTGCTCGGGATCGCAGCCGGCCTCGCCAGCACCGCTTGCGTCCTCACGATCGGCGACGACCATGGCTACGGTGTCGATCCGTGCTTCGACGAGTACGGCGACTGCATGGACGACGCCGATGATCCAGACGAGTTTCTCGCCTGTGAGGCGGCGCTCGACAGCTGCCTGGCCGCCTGCGAGGACGATGGCTACGCCGACGAGTACGGCGAGGGTGACTCGAGCTCGACCGACGCAGGCGACGGTGACGGTGACACCGACGATCCACCGCGGGCCGACACCGGATACGAGGATGACACCGACAATCCCCCGCGTGCGGATACGGGCGATGGTGACGGTGACACGGACGGCCCTGACCCGGCCTGCTTCGAGATCCACGCGACCTGCGTCGCCGATGCCGACACGCTGCAGGAGATCGAGGCCTGCGAGGCGCTCTTCGATCACTGCATCAACCCTGGGGAGTGCCAGGACCCCGAGTGCGAGCCCAGCTGCCCGCAAGACGATCTCGACGCCTGCCTCGACGGCTACTCCGGCTGCCTCGAAGGGGCGAGCAGCGAGGCCGAGGTGCTCGAGTGCGCCGCCGGCTTCGACGCCTGCGCGGCGATGTTCGACTTCTCGCTCTGCCAGCCCGGCTACGACGACGGGGTCGTCGACGCCTGCCTCGAGCAGCACGGCTTGTGCGTCGACTGTGCGAACACGGCCGAGGAGCTGGCCGCCTGCAAGGCGACCTTCGACACCTGCGTGCAGCAGGGTTGAGCGGCACGTCCGCCACTAAATGGATGTAACCGAATCTCAATGCGGCGCCCCTGCCATAGCAGTGGGCGCCTCACCATTTTCTGTTGCGTGCCCAATCACGCCAAGGGCGCTGAACAAAGATTTGAGCGCACCCTGGCGAGACGCTCTCTGTAGAGAAGGAAATCGACAGCGCCAGCCAGCAACTGCCCGAATACCCATACTCGACCCCCTCCCCATCCAAAAGGGTATTCTATGGCTCCGCGCATGCTCCCCTCCATGATTTTGACCACGATCTTCTCTTTGGCCGTGTTTGGCTGCGCGGCGTCCGCTAGCGATCCGGCGATGGGCACGACGGCGCCCGAGCTCGCTCTCTCGGGCGAGACTTGTGAGCCCGCGGCTTTCCCCATCGGTGAGGGGGAATGTGTCGAGGAGTGCAACCCGTTCGGAATGTGTTGCTGCCGCAAGTTGTTGGGGTTCTGTATCAAGAGTTGCTTCTGCGTCCCCGACGAGCAGTGAAGCTGGCGAAATCTCTGACCTGTCGATCAGAAGGTCTCGCGCGTCACTCCACCGCGCAATCGAGCACGACCCGCTGGTTCGGCTGGAGGTTCAGCTGAATCCGCTGCGGTGGTTTTCCAGCCGGCCGCAGCTCGACGCTGGTCGTCCGAGCCGGCACGCTGATCTCCGTCCCGTCTTTCAGCGTCACGCCCTCGAGGTCGACCTCGCCGCCCGGACAACGCACCACGAGCGTCGCGTTGTCCTGGCCGGCGATCATGACGAAGGTCATCGCCACGCTCATGGCGACGATCATCCCGGCGATCGCGATGATCAGGACCCGAGGGTGCTTGGCGGTCGAGGGTGCGGCCATGTCCGAACCATACTCGCTCGAGGTCAAGCACCCTACTGCTCGGGCAGCGCCGCGAGGATCGCGGCCGCGAAGCCGTCGGTGTCCCAACGCGCGGGCGCC
>CBFGLP010001494.1:0-7148 GCA_965649595.1 uncultured Myxococcales bacterium
CTGGCGCGAGCCTACATTCGCAACGCCGACCTGCTCCCGGAGCCGATGCGGGTCGATCCGATCGCCGAGTGGCTCGGCGTAGCAGGGGCCGCGTCGGCGGTGCTGCAGCTCGGGCACGCGCTGCAGCTCGCCAGCGCGACGGCGCAGCGGACCCTCGATCCGGCGCGAGTGCTGATCTATGGCTGCGCCGAGCTGGGCAGGGTCGGCGCCTGCGTGGTCGAGGCGAGCCCCGACAGCGCGCTGGTCGAGGGCCCGCCGCTCGAGCTCCCGGCGCCGCTGCACCTGCACCCCCAGCGCGACGCGTTCGAGGCCGAGCGGCTCGCGGATCACCTCGAGCTGATCGGCTCGCTGCTGGTCCAGCGGCTCGACGACCGAGACGATCCGCCCTACCCCTGGCCCGAGCTCGAGGCGCTCGAAGATCGCATCCGAGCTCGCGTGTGGGCCTGCTCCAGTCGTGGCGGGGACGTCTCGGCCGCGCTGCGAAGGCTGCTCGGTCACCGCGATCCCGACATCGGGCTGGCAGCGGCCTATGTGTTGGTTGGCGCCGGGTCACCAGAGGATCGCGATCTCGCCGTCCGGCGCATGCTGGCGATCGAGGACGAGCGAGACATCGCAATCTGGCGCAGCGCCTTCGGTCACGCGCTGCACGGACAAGACGGCAGCGTGCTCGCGCCGCTGCTGACCTCGCCGCTGCCCGCGATCCAGTGCGCGGCGCTGGACATCTTCGACGAGCTGGAGCTGCGCCCCTACGAGCTCTTGCTCGGGCTGCTCGCCAGCGACGAGGTTGACGAGTCCGTCCGAGCGCGGGCGCTCGGCTTGCTCGCGCGCAGCGGAGCCGAGCGGGTCGAGGACTTCGTCGAGGCGATGTGGCTGGCCGACATGACCGATCCGCTCACGACCGAGCTGATGCTGACGCTCGGGCGCCTGGACGTGCTCGATCAGCTGCGCGCGATCGTACAGATCGGCCGCCCGCCCTCGGCCCAGCTGCTCGAGGTGTGGGCGCTCGCGACCGGCTCGCGCGACGCGGGGATCTTCGCCGAGCTCGCCGAGACCGCCCTCGACGAGCTCGAGCCGGCTCATCTGTGGGCGCTGTCCAGCTTCGGCGCGGCCGAGGCCGTGCCGACCCTGCTCGCGGCGCTCGATCACCCGGATCTGGCCCTCGACGCGGCGATCGGGCTCGAGCGGATCCTCGGCGCAGGGATGATCGAGCCGACCTGGCTGCCCGACGAGGACGCCGAGGATCCCTCGCGCGAGGGCGAGACACGCCTGCGCGTGGTCGTCGATCCCGAGCGCTGGCGTGCCTGGTGGGAGACCCACCAGGCCCGCTTCCACCCGAGCGCTCGCTATCGGTTCGGGCGACCGCTCGATCACCGCGCGCGGGTCGATGAGCTCGCTCGCCCGACCTCGCTCCCGCGCATGCGAAGGCAGGCGATGCGGGAGCTGGCTGCGGCGCTCGGCGTACCGCTCTACTTCGGGTTCAACTGGCCGATCACCGTCCAACACGAGGCGATCGCCCGAATCCTGCACTGGTTGGAGATGGCCGAGTGAGGGCGAGCGCATGCACGTGATCGGTCAGGGTGTCGGCGCGCTGGGCATGCCGGGGATCGACCGCGACGGCGGCGACCTGCTGCTCTTGTGGGCGGCCGTGCACTTCGACCTGCCGCGGCCGCGCCAGCGTGGGCCCTTGAAGATCCGGGCCGAGCAGCCGCCTCCGAGCGCGGCGCCGCGCTGGGTTGGCGAGCCGGGCCTGTCGAGCCTGGTGTGGGAGGCACCGATCGCGTTCGCCCGCGCGACGACCGAGGTCCACGTGCGCGCCGACGCCTGCGCGCCCGCGGGCACGCTCGCCCGCGAGCTCGCGGTCGGGGTGCGCGTGGGCGAGTGCCTGCAGCGCGCGGTCGTGCTCGGCGAGCGCCGCTGGATCAGCGCGACGGAGTTCGACGGGCCGCTGCCCTTCGACCGCTTGCCCTTGATCTGGGAGCACGCGTTTGGAGGACGCTCCGCGATCGACGATCGCAAGGTCGAGATGCGCAACCCGATCGGCACGGGCATGTACGCGAACCGCAGCGAGGCGATCGGCCAGCGGCTGCCCTTCATCGAGCACCCGAGCCAGCGGATCCGCTCGATCGCGGATCGACCCGAGCCGGTCGGCTTCCTCCCGCGCGGCACCGGCTGGCAGCCTCGGCTCGCGTTGGCGGGCACCTACGATCAGGCGTGGATCGAGGACCGCGCGCCGCTTTGGCCGAACGACTTCGACGAGGCGTTCTTCTTGGCCGCGCCAGAGGCTCTGGTCTCGCCCGCGCGGCTCGTCGGCGGTGAGGCGTGTGCGTTGGTCGGCATGCACCCCGAAGGCGACATCGTGTTCGAGCTGCCGCGCGTGCGCGTGCACGCGCGTACGCACTTTCGTCGCCGTGACGATGTCCGCGAGCTGGGCTTGGACATCGTGACGATCGACGCGCTCGCCTCGACGCTCACGCTGGTGTTCCGCGCGACGCTGCCGGCTCACCGCGAGCTGGGCGAGCACGAGGTCTCGCTGGTCGAGCGCAGCTAGTAGCTCCAGCCACCACCCGGCATACCGAGCAGGACCTGTTGGTCTGCGCCGATCCACAAGTCGGCTCCGATCAGCCGATGCCCTGGACCGAGCGTGTCGGCGAGCGGCGGGCACTCGCCTCGCGGATCGCTCCCGGCCACGTCGAGCAGCCAGACCTCGCGCTCGGCCAGCAACGCGATCGTGCTCGCGCTCGGATGGCAGTAGCCATTGTCCGGGCCCGCGCTGATCACCACGTAGGTTGGGTCGGCGAGCGCGAGCGCCTCGGCCGTCAGGCTGCCGGCCGCTCCGTGATGGCTCGCCCACAGCACGTCGACCGGTCCGCATGCCTCGGCGGCCGCCTCCACGCGGGCCCCGGGGAGGTCGCCGGGGATCAGCACGCGCAGCGATCCGATCTCGAGGCAGAGCGCCAGCCCGCGCTCGTTCTCAGGCGCGGCGGCGGGGATCGGATCCAGCTCGAGCCGCTCGATCCACAGCTCGCCGAGCTCGAAGCGCTCGCCCGGGTTCGGGACCCCTCGACGCTCACCCGCGAGCGCGAAGTAGAGCGCGACCGCGTCGGTGTCGGGCAGCGAGGTCGTGCCGCGATCCCACAGCCGCGCGAGCTCGAGATCGTCGCTCGTACCCCCGTGGCCGTCGGCACCAGCCAGGACCCGGGAGAACCCACCGATATGGTCGGCATCGAAGTGCGTGTGCACCCATAGCTCGACGCGGCCGAGCTCGTGCTCATCGATCGCCCGCAGCAGCGCCTCCGCGCCCGAGGAGGGGCCCGAGTCGATCAGCACGGCCTCACCGGAAGCGTCGAGGGCGATCGCGGCCGCTCCTTGGCCGACGTGGACGAAGTGGAGACCGGCACCGCTGGGGGTGCCGAGCGCGAGCACGAGGATCGATGTGGCGATGGTCATGCCCCCGTATCGGCCCGCGACGCGGCAGCTTGCACTCGAAAAATCGTCGAGCCGCCATCAAAAACCCTGCAAGGCTCGCGCTCGGGGGCCGACACGCAGGGCGTGAACACCCTCGTCGCACCGCTCCTCCTCACCTCCCTCCTCTACCTGCCCGACGCCCCGGCGCCTGCTGGCGCGGAGCTCCCCGCACGAGTGCCGCCCACGGTCGCCAGCGAGGACGGCCAAGCCTGGGTCGCCGTCCATGCTGGCTCGGTCTGGGTCTGCTGGTCCGGCGACGATCCGCACTGCTGGCAGCGCCTCGACCTCGAGCCACCGCCGAACCTCGACACCACCTCGGCGCTGCTCGAGCCGATCGATGACTCGCTCGTCGAGCCGCTCGACGCAGCGTCCGAGCTCGATCTGGATGCCCCCACGGACACCGCCGTGGACGTGGGCAACGAGGGCCTCGATCCCCGGTTCGGCTTTCAAGGCTCGCACCGGCTCTGGATAGCCATCGATGACACCCTGTGGCTGCTCGAGCGAGGCCGCCGACAGGCTCGCTGGGCGGCCTCGCAGACGAGCCCCGTGACGCTGCTGCTGCCGAAGCGCCCGACCTGTGGACCGGACGGCCGCGTACCCACGATCACGGGCGGCCGCCTGACATGGACCTCAGCCAAGCGCTGCGCCCTCGGAGCACCCACGCGAGGTTGTCTGCGCCCAGCGATCTCGCTTCGCCCCCCGATCGGCGCTCGCTTGCGGGCCGGCCTCTCGCTCGCGCGCGTGCAACGATGGACGCACCTCCCCGCGGCGGCCGAGCAGCCCGCGACGCTCGATCGACGCGCAGGGCTCGAGCTGCTCTTCGTGATCGAGCTGGGCTTCGATCCTACGGCGGCGCTTCGCTCCGCCCAAGCCCGCCAGCAGCTGCTCGCCAGTGATCGCTGGCGCAGCGTACCGACCGTCCAGGAAGGACCGCTGGCCGAGCGCGAGCGGGCGGCCCTCGGCGCGATCGTCTGCTCGGAGGTGCCGTGATGCTCCCCCTCTCCTCGCTGCTCGGATCGCTCGTGTGCATCGCGTGGCTGACGAGCCCGCCCGTGGCCCCACCGAGCGAAGCTCCTTCGTCGGCGCCCGAGCCTGCTGAGCCACCGACCCCGCCTCCGGAGCCCGCCGAGCCACCGGCTCCGAGCTTCGATCCCACCGCGCTCGCGGCCGCGCTCGCCGAGCTACCGCAAGCACCCAGCCTCGCCGAGGTCCAGCGCGCGGCCCTGCGGACAGCCGGGATCGAGCCGATGCGCAGCCGAGCGTGGCAACGTCGCTCGCGGGTCGCCGCCGCGGCGCCGCGCGTGTCGGTGCAGTACGACCACCGAATCGATCAGGGCTGGGTGCTCGACCAAGAGGCCGGCACCGCCGATGCCTTGCGCAACGACGTGGGCAACCAGAGCGTCTTGCGGATCGACGCGACCTGGGAGCTCGACCGGCTGGTGTTCTCGTCCGATGAGCTCCGCGCCGTGCGAGCGGGGCTCGACGTCGCCGACGCGCGCGAGCGCCTGTTGATCGAGGTCACCCGGCTCTACTTCGAGCGCCAGCGCTTGCTGCTGGAGGACCGCCTCGCTCCGCCCCTCGACCTCGAGACCGCCCTCGATCGAGCGGTGCGAATCCGCGAGCTCGAGGGTCTGCTGACCGGGTTGACCGGCTTGGACTTCGGCGGCTCGTGAGCGTGCGCGAGAGCGATCCGAACGAGCGTTTGCTTGGGCGCATCGCTACTCGGTGATAGCTTGCTCGGAGTGGAAGAGCGCCGCGCTCACGAACGCTTTGCCGTCGATCTGCGTGCCCGCATGGTCCTCCCCGACGGGCATGTCGTCGCGGCGCAGACGATCGACATCAGCTTCTCGGGCATCTGCGTGCACGCCCACGAGCGCGTCGAACCGCGTACGCGCATTCGTTTCCACGTCTCGGTCGTGTTGCCCGAGCGCGAGACTGCCGAGCTGGTGCTACCGGGCCGCGTAGTCTGGGCGACCCCGGTCGAGGGCGTGCAACAGCTCGGGGCGGCCTTCGATCGCGACATGGACAACTACGCGTGGGCTCGCCTCGACCTGTTGCTGCAGTACCTCGCGGGCGAGCTCGATCGAACTGAGCGGCTTTAACAGGCTGTCAGTGCGAACAGGCTTGCGCACTAATCTCCTGTTGTCTGTGCAGGCTGCTTCGCTTCAACACACTTTTTAGGGCAATTTGTCGCAATATGCGCCGCCATCCATGAGCTCAACTACTCGAAACCAGACTGGTTCCCGGCGCGCCTAGAGCCGGATCGATTCCCGGTCCGCCGGTTGCAGACAGGCGCCGCGGAGAACGCGTATGACGATGCTCGACCTCCCCCCCTCCTCGCAGGATCCTCGCCGGGCTTCGGTGTTTGCACGTGCCGTGTTCCGCCATCTTCGCGAGCAGGGCTACACCCGGGACCAGATCATTGGTGTCTCGACCGAGCTGCTCAGCCTGCTGTCGACCGAGATCAAGCAGCAAGAGGAGCTGGCCCCCGCGGAGTGACGAACGCTCACCCCGAGCCCGACCTGCGATTTTCCTCCCCCTTCCCTTCGCCCGCCTCGCGCCGCCCCCTGGGGTGACCGAAGCGGGCGAATGCGTTATGCCCCCGGCCCATGCCGATCCCCGAGTTACCCCGCTTCGATGAGCTCGACGTCGACAACCGCCGCGTGCTCGTGCGCGTCGACTTCAACGTGCCGCTCTCGGGGAGCGGCGACTCGCGGACCGTCAGTGACGACACCCGAATCACGGCGACGCTGCCGACCTTGCAGGACCTGCTGCGCCGCAACGCTCGGCTGATCCTCTGCTCGCACCTCGGCCGACCCAAGGGCCGTGATCCCGAGCTCTCGCTCGAGCCGGTCGCTCGTCGGCTCGCCGAGCTGCTCGATCGCGAGGTCCGGCTGCCCGACGAGGTCGTGGGGGACGGGGTCACCAAGCTGGTCAACGACACCCGCGCCGGCCAGATCGTCCTGCTCGAGAACCTCCGCTTCCACCCGGGCGAGGAGAAGAACGATCCCGAGCTCGCCCGCGCGCTGGCCAAGCTCTGCGACGCCTACGTCAACGACGCGTTCGGGGCTTCGCACCGCGCCCACGCCTCGGTCGTGGGCGTGCCCGAGCTGGTCCACGACCACGCGCCCGGCCTCTTGATGACCGCCGAGCTGCAGGCGCTCGGTCGCGTGACCGACAACATCGAGCACCCCTTCGTGGCGATCGTCGGTGGCGCGAAGGTCAGCGACAAGCTCGGCGTGCTGGTGGCGCTGACCGAGCGGCTGCGCGAAGGCGACGCGATCGTGATCGGCGGGGCGATGGCCAACACGTTCTTGCTCGCCCGCGGGGCCGAGCTGGGCGCGTCGCTGGTCGAGCGCGACCGCCTGCACGACTGCAAGCGGGTGTTCGACAAGGCGGCCGCCCGCGACGTCCGCGTGCTGCTGCCGGTCGACCTGCGCGTCGCCGGCTCGTTGAAGGCCGACGCCGCCAGGATCGTGGCGGTCGACGACGGCGTCCCCGAGGGCCAGCTCGCGCTCGACATCGGGCCGGTCAGCGAGAGGCACTTCGCTCAGGCGCTCGCGTCGGCAAAGACCGTGTTCTGGAACGGGCCGATGGGCGTGTTCGAGAACCCGGCGTTCGCCTCGGGCACCATGGCGATGGCGGCCGCGGTCGCTGCTTGCCCCGGCTACACGGTCGTCGGC
>CBFGLP010001495.1:0-2237 GCA_965649595.1 uncultured Myxococcales bacterium
CGTGAAGCGCAGGCCCACCGCGGCAGCGATGTTGCCGGGGCCGACTTCCTCGATCTCTTCGGTCTTGGCCGCCTGCAGGAGCAGGAGCTTGTTGATCCGCTCTTTGCGATCGCGGGTGACGTTGAGGACCTGGTCCTTGACCCGCAGCACGCCCGAGTAGACCCGGAAGAGCACGACTGGACCGCGGTGTGCGTCCTGGACGAGCTTGTACGCGAGCGCCAGCAAAGGCTCGTCGACGTTGGGTCGCCGGTGGACGATCTCGCCGGCATGCTTGCCGCCGACCAGCTGCGCCTCGACGGGCGGGATGTCGAGCGGCGAGGGCAGGTAGAACACGACCGCGTCGAGCACCGGCTGAACCCCGCGGTTCTTGAGCGACGAGCCGCACAGGATCGGGAACCCAGCCATGCTCAGGGTCGCCCGCCGCAGCGCCGCGCGGATGTCCTCGACGCTCAGGCTCTCGCCGCCGTCTTCGAGGTAGACCATCATGGTCTGCTCGTCGACCTCGCCGATCGCCTCGATCATCTTGGCGCGGGCATCACGGGCCTCGTTCCACATCGGGTGGTCGGAGCTGAGCGGCAGGCGCTCGCATGTGCGGCCCTTGTCCTGCTCGTCGTCCGCGAGCGGCCAACGGACCAGCTCGAGCGTGACGAGGTCGATGATCGCCTCGAACGCCCCCTCGAGGCCGACCGGGATCTGCACGACGATCGGGTGCGCGGCGAGCCGCTCACGCAGCATCTCGACAGTTCGAACCAGCGTCGCACCGACGCGGTCGAGCTTGTTGACGAAGCAGATGCGAGGCACCCGGTAGCGGTCGGCCTGACGCCAGACCGTCTCCGACTGGGCCTCGACGCCCGCGACCGCGTCGAACACCGCGACCGCCCCGTCCAGCACTCGGAGCGAGCGCTCGACCTCGACCGTGAAGTCGACGTGTCCGGGGGTGTCGATCAGGTTGAGCCGGTGCGCGCCCGCGGCCTCGTCGTGGGCGCTCGGATCACCGGGCTTCCAGAAGCTGGTGGTCGCGACCGAGTAGATCGTGATGCCGCGCTTCTGCTCTTCTTCGTCGAAGTCGGTGTGCGCCGCCCCGTGGTGGACCTCGCCGATGTAGTGCGAGCTCCCCGTGTAGAACAGGATCCGCTCGGTCGTCGTGGTCTTCCCCGCATCGATGTGCGCCATGATTCCGATATTTCGGATCCTGGCGATATCGGCTGAGAGGGCGGTGGCCATGACGGTAAACCGGGGAGTCGAGGTTCGATGGATGAGTGCGGCGGGGTAGCGTGGAACGAGCCGAGGGCCGCGGGGGCTGCCATCCGTCTCCATGAGGAGGGGGTGTGGCAGGCGCCGGGCCCGGTGACTGGATGGTTGGACCGCGGGCGGTCCGACTCATCGAGTCGAATGGCTTAGCTCTGTACCGCGCGGGTATCAGAGCAGAATCGCCATCGAAGGTTGTCGGAGTTGGTTCGGCTCGATCTCTCGGGGTTGAGGTTGCTCGGCCGTGGGCGGCCGACTCGGCAAGCGGAAAGCGCCCTGATGGTAGGGCGCTTTCGATCGGATCACCAGCGGTAGTGGGCGAAGGCTTTGTTGGCCTCGGCCATTTTGTGCACGTCCTCGCGCTTCTTGACCGCGAGGCCGCGATTCTGGGCCGCCTCGAGCATCTCGTTGGCGAGCCGCTCGCGCATGGTCTTCTCTGGACGCGAGCGCGAGAACTGGACCAGCCAGCGGAACGCGAGCGCCTGACTGCGCTCGGGGCGGACCTCGATCGGAACCTGGTAGTTGGAGCCGCCGACGCGCCGAGCCCGGACTTCGAGCCGCGGACGCACGTTGGCGACGGCCTTCTCGAACACCTTGACCGGATCGTCCTTGGTCTTCTCCGAGATGATCTCGAAGGCGGAGAACACGATCTTCTCGGCGATCGACTTCTTGCCGTCGAGCATCACCACGTTGATGAACTTGGCGATGTTGCGGTTGACGTCGACCGGATGGTCGGCGTAGCGGATGTCGTAGACGATCCGCTTGCGCTGCTTGGCCTTGATTCCCTTGCGCGACATCTAGCTCACAACCTCACTTGGGCCGCTTGGTCCCGTACTTCGACCGACGCTGCCGACGACCATCGACACCAGTGGTGTCGAGCGTGCCGCGCACGATGTGGTAGCGCACACCGGGAAGGTCCTTCACACGACCACCGCGGACCAGCACGATGCTGTGGTCCTGCAGGTTGTGCCCTTCGCCCGGGATGTAGC
>CBFGLP010001496.1:0-2012 GCA_965649595.1 uncultured Myxococcales bacterium
GTCCCCGATCACGCTCATCACGGAGCGCATGAAAATCGTCGGCCCCGACACGAACCCAAACACGACCGGGTTGGCCTTCAGCGTCGCGACTGGATCATTGCGCAACTCGCCCGCGTCGAAGCCAGCCGCGCGCGCGAGCACCCCGAGGGCTGGATAACCATCGATGCGCGAGACCAAGCGCCGCGTCGGCTCGGCCTCGGTTACGACCATCGGCCTGCCCTCCCGGACATAGTGATGGAGATGGAAGGCGTGAAATGGCACGTTGGGCTCGATCAGCAGCAGCGCCCCGCCGCCGCGACGAGCCCGTTCACCGACGGCCACCCATGTGGCTTCGAAGCGAAAGTCATCGCCAGCGCTGCCACCGACCAAGGCCACGCCGGGCGCCACATTGGCGATCGCGGCCAAGAGCAGCTCTTCGGCGCCCGAGAGCCCGTCGGTCAGCGTAATGAACGCGAAGCGCTCGGGCTGGCGAAGCACCTCGTCCGGCGTGTCACCGAGCGCGCGGACCAGGCTCTCGACGACGTCGATCGCGGGCTCGAACTTCAGCTCGCCCATCCGCTCGAACAAGACCGCGCGAGCCCGCGCGCGCGGCCCGAGGGCGAACGCGGACACGCGTCCAATCGTACAGCCCTCGGGTCCGATCTCACCGCAGGTCGTGCAGCCGACCACCACGCTGCTGGCAAACGCGCGGCCGAGCTCGCCGGCCAGCGCCGCGAAATCGAGCTCGCTCGACGCGAAGTAGATCACCAGCCCCGGCGAGCTCCCGAACGCTGCGACCAGCTCCCGCGCGATCGCCTGAGGGTCGTTCGACTGGGCATGCACCACGAAGAGCGAGTCAGACATGTTCGTGACCGTAGCAACCGCGGCCCCAGCTCGGCACTATCAGCGGCGGCTCGCGTTCGAGTGCTGTCGTGGCGCGATCGTCGCGGAACCGAACTAGATCGACCCAGTCAGACCAATGGCCTGGCTAGACGAGCTGAATCACCTCTCCTGGGCGCACCTTCCCATAGTGGACCGCTGCGACGAGCCCGTCCGGGTCGTGCAGCGAGATGAAACCGCCGCCGTTGGTCAGCTTGAAGTCATCATGGTCCCCATGTGGCACCACGACCCGGAGCGTCGCGCCCGGCGAGATCGCGCCTTGCAAGTGATGCACCCGCGTCCGCCGATCGCGTAGCTCCCAGCCATCGAGGCTAATCTCATGCTCGGTCACGTTGGCCAGCTCGATCCACTCGCCCTTCCGATCGTTGCCGCGCGGGTTCGCTAGCACCGCGACGATGCACACGGGGCCGTCGTTCTTGCCATCGCGCTCGATCGGAGTGACCACCGGTCGCTCGAGTTCGACCACCGGCTCCGGCACGTCGCGCTCGAAGGGGGCATCGCGCTCGAAGGGCACGTCGCGCTCGACCCCCAAGAACACCGGGTAGAACGAGCGCAAGTGGTCGCCGCGGCTGCCCTGCGGAGTGACGTTGCGATAGACGACCAGGTCGTAGCGGTGCCCGTGGATGACCGTCCGTCGCCGCTCACGACGAAGCAGGCCGTGCTGACTCTCGAAGAACCCGACCGCGCCCATGATGATCTCGCAGGCGGGGCTGGGCCCGACGAAGAACCCCCCCTTGCGCTTGAACAGCTGCGCGACCACCCGGCCCTCGATGTCGCTGTGATTCCACATCATCTGCAAGGTCACGACGTCGGGCACCCGCGGCGTCCGACCCCGACGCAGAGAATAGTTGTAGCCGCGAAAGTCGACCCGCTGCCGGCTCTCGTCGAGATAGAACTTGATCCACGAATGATAACCGCCGACCTCACCGAAGCGCTCGTGCCGGCCCGGGTGGGGGTCATACTTGCCCTCACCGACAAACACGTGCTCGAACCCCGACGCCCATCGGGTCGTGCGTCCACCATAATAATTGGTGTAGAGCTCGAACCAGATTCGTCGCAGCGCCGCCCGAAACGCCATTGGTGAGAGATTCTGGCAGATCGGAAGAGCACACGTCTGAACTCAGTCACTTGGT
>CBFGLP010001497.1:0-6553 GCA_965649595.1 uncultured Myxococcales bacterium
CCGCACCGCCCAGGCCTGCCGCACCGCCAGCCCCTCCGCCGGCTAGGCCAGCGGCTCCGCCACCAACGTCGGCGCCTGCGTCCAGGCCAGTCGCACCACCGCCGACCAAGCCAGCGCCGGCTTCGGTCAGCAAGCCTGCACCGCCAGCTCCCAAGCCGACGCCCTCGGTACCCGCGACGCCGCCTTCTGCTTCGGCGACCTTGCCACCGATCGGGTCGTCTCCGGCCAAGCTCGCTCGGGTCGCTCCTCCGAGCCCCAAGCCTGCACCGCCGCCTCCACCACCGCTACAGATCAGCAAGCCCGAACCGGTCGAAGCGATCGACGACGATGACATCGATCTCCAGACCGAGATCTGGTCCGTCGACGCGGCCAACGACGAGCGCACGCGCCAGCTCCAGCGGCCGAGCGTGCCGCCGCCGTCGACACCCGCGGCCGCGCCAGATCGTCCACGGCCAGAGCCGCCGGCGTCGACCCAAGCGCCCTTGGTGCAGCCGGCCGTGTCCGCGGCTCCGGCACCTGCACCAGAGCGTGGGCCCAAGCAAGACCTCGCGCCCGAGCCCGTAGCCGACGACGACCTCGACGAGGAGTTCGCGGCCAAGCCCAAGCGGGCGATCGGGGCTGGCTTGGTCGCGTTCCTCGGTGTGATCGCGGCGGTCGGGGTCATGTTCGGGGTGCCGAGCATTCGCGAGCGGCTGCTCTCGCTCGGACAGTCGCCATCCAACACCGAGGGCAGCGAAGAGCCAGGCAAGCCCGCCGACGTGCCCGAGATCGGTGCGGCCGAGCGCGCGACCCAGGCGCTCGGTGTCGCCGAGCTGGCGAAGGCCGAGGCAGCGCTGCAGCGCAAGATCGACGCGGGTGGAGCTGATCCGACCACGACCGCGGCCATGAAGGTCGCGCTCGCCGATCTGCTGCTCAGCCGCGCGATCGCCTACGACATCGCTGCGTCGCTCGACGTCGCCCAGCGCGAGGTCTATCAGCGGCGGGCCGACGACGATCGCGAGGACGGTGAGCGGATCATCGACTCGCTCGAGGGGGCCCCCGACGTCAATCGGCTCGCCGAGGTTCGGGCGCTCGCCCGACTCGCCGCCGATCGTGACGAGGTCGAGGTGCTCCCGCTCGTGCCCGAGGGCGCCCGCGAGACCGAGCTGATCGTGCGCGCGGCCAAGCTGTGGCGCGACGACGCTGCCGCAGTGCCCGACGGTCTGCTCGCTGGCCTGCAGGATCTCGACAGCCGCTCGGGCCTCGGCGACGGGGCGCTGGCGCTGGCGCTCGTGCGGGCCAAGGATGTCCCCGCGGCACGCGAGCTCGCCCAGCGGCTGCTGCGGGCGGCCGACGATCAGATCATCGGCGTCGCGTTGCAGGCCCACCTCGGCGCCGAGCCGGACGCTGCCGAGACCGGCGGCGACGAGACTGGTGCCGAGGAGACCGGCGACGAGACCGGCGGCGAGGAGACCGGCGACGAGGGCCTCGTCGCCAAGGCACCGCCGCCGCCAGGCACCACGACGAGCGGCCAATCGGGGAGCTCGGGCGGAGGATCGGGCGGCTCGTCGTTCGACCGCCTGCTCGACAAGGGCTGCGAGGAGGCCCACAGCGGCTCGGCCAAGCAGGGCATCGACTTGTTGCTCAAGGCCTTCGACAGCCGGCCCAACGATCTCGACGTGCTGGTGTGCCTCGGTGACGCCTACGCGCGCCAAGGCGAGAGCCGCAGCGCCCTCAACTACTACGATCGCGCGCTCGCTCGCTCGCCCAAGCACAAGGCCGCGCTCGCGGGCGCGGCCAAGATCGCCGCCAAGAGCGGCAACGATGCCCGGGCGACCAAGCTCTACGAGACCCTGCTGAGCGTCGATCCGACCAACAGCGACGCCAAGGAATACCTCGCCAACAAGAAGCCTGCGGGTGAGAAGCCTGCCGGTGAGAAGCCTGCTGGCGAGAAGCCTGCTGGCGAGACCCCCAGCGAGCCACTACCTGCACCCAGTGAGGGCGGCTGAGCCTGCCCCAGCGAGCGGAGAGCCCGACGATGTCGACGATCAACAACGAAGACGAGTACATCCTTCGCCAGGAGCTCGAGAAGAAGCGAGAGGCCGTGCTGCAAAAGCAGGCCGAGCTCGCCGACGAGGAGAAGAAGCAGCTCCAGGCCTTGCACTGGATGCGCTGTGCCAAGTGCGGCGCCGAGCTGCAGGAGGTCGAGTTCCGCGGCGTGAAGGTCGACAAGTGCTTCTCGTGCGGCGGCGTCTACCTCGACGACGGTGAGCTCGAGCAGCTCGCGGGTCGGCCCGGCTGGTTCGACTCGATGGTCAAGTTCTTCCGCTGAGCTCAGCGCACTGCTCGAGCGAGCGCCCGGACCAGGGCCTCGAGCGAGTCGACGCGCAGGCCCGCGAGATCGCGGCCGAGCTCCAGCTCCATGCCCGCTTCCCATGCGCGCAGGTACGCGTGTGGGAAGCTCGTCATCGCGTCGAGCAGACCGTCACCGAGCCGCTCGAGCGAGCGGAGCTCGCCGCTGACTCGGTGGCTGCGCGAGAGCAGGTGGGCCGGTCGCTGGCCACGACCGCCGGAGTCGGGCACCAGCTCGAACACCGGATCATCGAGGCCGATCACCCCGACGCTCAGCTCGATCCTAACGCCGCTGCGAGCCACGCGAGCGCGGACGTCGACGGCGACCGAGTCGACGCTGCCGCGCAGCGCGAGCATGGCCCCGTCGTCCATCTCGACGTAGGTCGGCGCATCGAGGCCCGGGAGTCGCTCGGCGAGGCTCTCGAAGCAGGCCTGGAGCGCGGCCGCGTCGGGCAGGCTGGGCCGCGTGCGCCGGGTCGAGGGCTCGGCGTCGTGCTCGGTGTCATCGTCGAGGTCGTCGAAGCTGCGCTCGAACGCCGACTGGTCGAGCTCGCGGTAGGGCGCGCCGGGCAGCAGGGTCTCGACGAAGAGCAGCGTGCCTGCGCCAGCCATCAGGACCAGGTGCGGGCTCGAGAAGCCGAGCCCCGCGATCGCCAGGAGCCCGAGCGCGAGCCCGCGGACGCGATCGTCGGCCGAGACCAGCGACGCGTAGACGGTCACGAACAGGAAGAACAAGCCCATCATCAGCGCCGCCGACTTCACGTCGTCGACGTAGGAGGGGTAGGGCACCTGAAAGCCGAACAGCGACTGCAAGAGCCCGCCGAGCCCGTCCTCGAGATCGCCGAAGCCCTGCTGGTAGAGGTAGTAGAAGAACATGCTGCCGAGCAGGCAGATCAGCCCGACCACGACCAGCACCCAGCGCTCGAGCCGAGGGCGCAGCAAGAGCAAGGTCGTGATCGCCGTGACCACGATCGCTCCGCCGACCCAGGGGATCGCCGCGTCCGGCACCAGCTCACCGGCGAGCCCCCGCGGGCCCGTGAAGCCGAGCCGCACGAGCACGGGCAGCATCAGGATCAGCGCGATCGGACGGCGCGAGGGCGGACCCAGCTGCGGCCAGAACAACCCGGTCGCAATCGGCCAGGCGAGCAGCAGCAGCGCCCCTCCGACGATCGATAGCCAGGGCGAGCCGAGCATCCCCGGGTTCGGCGAGAGCGTGCCGATGTGGGCGACCATCAGCATCACCGCGCCCGGCAGCGTGAGCAGCATCGGCACCAAGCGCAGGCGACCGAGCCGAGCGTCGCGGCTCCAGCCGATCGGCACCGTGATGGCGAGCACCAGGCAGAGCGCGGCCGCGAAGTGATGCAGGATGAACTCGCCGTGGTAGGCGAGCCCGAGCAAGCTGATGCGGCCGCGTAGCCCGTAGACCAGCGCGAGCGGCCACGCGAGCGCGACCGCGACCGCCACGGGCGCCCGCTCGCGGACCAGCCACACCGAGCCGACCGCCGCAGCGATCAGCAGCGCGACGATCATGTAGGGGAACGCCGGCTCGCGCGAGGCCGCGACGAAGGCGTCGAGGCGGGCCATCCCGAGCGCGATGCTGGCGACGATCTGCAGGAGACCGGCGATCAGGGCGATCGAGGCGATACCCCAAGGGCTATGTCGTGGTTCGGCGCTCACCCGGCGGTACTTCTACATCGGGCTCTGGGGAGCACCGAATCCGTCTCACGCGCATGGTCGCATCGATCCCGGGCTACGGGGGCCACTCGCGGCCAGTTTTTTGCCCGGCCCACACACCCGTGCCTACATGTGCGACATGACCCGCCGCGGCTTCCTGCTCGGTCTCGCCACCCTCGCCGGTGCCTCGCTGCTCCGCCCCACGAGCGCCCTCGCGGCACCGAAGCCGATCGTCGACCAGCGCTTTTGCCTCGTGCTCGATCCCGGCCACGGCGGCGACAACCACGGCTGCCTCGCCCACGACGGTGCGGTCCACGAGAAGGCCGTGACCCTCGCGCTCGCCGAGCAACTGCAACGGCGCGTGACCGAGCTGCTGCCCTTCGCCGAGATCCACCTGACCCGCGAGGTCGACGAGACCCTGCACCTCGCCCAGCGGGTCGCGTTCGCCAACGCCCTCGACGCGGATCTCTTCTTGAGCCTGCACTGCAACGCGTCGCCCAAGCGCAACCAGACCGGCTTCGAGACCTACGTGCTGGATCTGCAAGCCAGCAACGCCGAGGCGGCCCTGACCGCCCAGCGCGAGAACGACGAGGGCTTTGCGACCCCCGGTCAGGCGAGCGACGAGGTCGACGTGATGCTGCGCGAGCTGGGGCTGACGCAGGATCGCCGGCAGGCGGCGTGGCTCGCGACCGCGATCCAGCGCGAGCAGGCCAAGCGGTTCCCGGATCGCAAGGATCGCGGCGTCCTGCAGGCGCGCTTCGACGTGCTGATGGGCGCCCGCATGCCCGCAGTCCTGCACGAGGTCGGGTTCTTGGATCACGCCGACGAGGGCCCGCTGCTGCGCAGCAAGGCGGGGCAGCACGAGATCGTCGAGGGGCTGGCGCAGGCGGTGCTGAGCTACTTCAACGAGATCGTCCGGCGGAGCTGACCTTCACTCGTTGCACGCCAGCCAGGCCGCGCCGACCTCTGGCTCGTAGTCGCGGATCACCGCGGCCTGCTGGCAGTCCCCATCGGACTCGCAGGGACGTTGAAGTTCGACCCCTCGTTCGGCGGGTCGAAAGTCCGGCACGCTAGGCCGTGCGAAAGCTCCGCCCGGGCCTTCGCGCCGCCTCGATCGATCGCCAGCCGCCGACACTGATCAGGCACAACCGTGCCTCACCACCCGCCCTCACTTCCCACCGCGTCCCTGCCATCGATCCGCCTCGGCCCCCACGGGGTCGAGCTCATCGATTCCGGCGGCCAGCTTGTCCCCGTGGCCCCGGAGCCGGCGGCCCTCGATCACTCGCTGCTCCATCGCCACGGCCAAGCCATCGGGATCGCTTCAATCGTGCTCGGAGCCGGGGGCGGCGTCGGCGGCTCGACGCTCGTATTCATGCTCGGCCTCCCGCTCGTGTTCCTGCTCCCGCCCACGCTGCTCGCCCTCGTAGCGATCGGAGCCGGCGTATGGTTGATTCGCAGCCGACGTAGCGAGCCCCCGGCGATCGAGCCATTGCTGACACCCACGCGGCAACAGGGCGGTACCCACCGTTGAGATAATCATGGTTCACCAACCCAAGCATCCCCAAATATCGCAATCGCCGAGTCACCCGAGCGCCGGCTCCTACCCCAGCCAGCCGCCCACATGGGCATCCCCGCACCCGCCAACGCACGGTCAGCCGCCGAATTACGGCTACCCGCCGCAAGGTTATTATCCGCAAGGCCAGCCACCACCTGGCTGGGCGGCACCGCCCCAGCCGATCCAGGTGGTCGTGCAAAACAACGTCGGGGCCCACTATCCGGGTGCCATGCAGCGGGTTCGGATCGCCAACCGCTCCAAGGGCGTCGCGCTGCTGCTCGCGCTGTTCCTCGGCGGCTTGGGTGCCCACCGCTTCTACCTCGGTGACACCGGCCTCGGTATCCTCTACTTGCTGTTCTTCTGGACCTTCATTCCTGCTTTCATCGCGCTGATCGATCTGTTGATCATCCTGGTGATGCCCAGCCGCGAGTTCGACCTACGCTACAATTATGCCTGAGCCTCGCAGCCGACCTGCTAAACAGTCTCGGATCAATCCGAGACTGTTTAGACCGTGTCGATCCCCTCGGTCGCCAGCCGCTTCTTGACCCGGTCCGAGAACCCGGCAGGCACCGACTCGTGCCGCCGGGGATCGTCGAGCGGCCGAACCAGATCCTCCGGCGCGATCAACC
The DNA here is from genome assembly GCA_965649595.1 of uncultured Myxococcales bacterium. GTDB lineage: Bacteria > Myxococcota_A > Polyangia > Nannocystales > Nannocystaceae > Plesiocystis. Next base: position 6,190 of record CBFGLP010001497.1, read on the forward strand.
AAGGCGGCTCCGGCACCTGGTCCATCTCATAGAACCCGCCGCAGAAGCACGCGTGCGGGCAGGTCTCGCAGACCGGCTTTCGCACCCGTCGCTCGGCCAGGTACTCGGCCAGGTTCACGGTCTCGTTGTTGACGAACACCATGTGGCGCTCGAGCTTGGCGAGGTCGCCCTGCATCAGGTGCTGATGCTTGGGCATGAAACAAAACGGCAGGTTGATGACCTGGAAGCGGATCTTGCCGGCCCAGGCGTCGATCACCTCGACGGCGTGATCGGCCGCCTTCTGCGTGTCGGGGGCCACCCAGCTGGTCGCGCGGCCGAACGGCGTGAGGAACTGGATGTTCATCCAGCGCAGCCCGAGGTCCCA
>CBFGLP010001498.1:0-9447 GCA_965649595.1 uncultured Myxococcales bacterium
CCGCAAGTCTTCGGCATGGGCAGCAACGGTCTCTTCGTCGTATTTTGCCAGCCCCGTGCTCATCACGTCGAAGAGCGATGCATTAATGACGCTGCGCGGCTGATCCACCTGTCGATGCTTGCGGAACGCATGCTTGCCAAACACGGTTTTGTTATTGCGCAGAGATCGCCGAAACCGGTCGCGCAAGCCGTCGAGCATGGTCGCGTCGCCTTGATTCATGGTGAGTAGACCGAGGGCGAGCCAGTCGTCCATGTCGCGATACCGTTCGACAGGGAAGAGGGCGAAAGAACAGAATCGATTGACGAATTCTCGATCCTGCATCTTTTTCGGATTCAAGCTTCGGCCGGTCACATCGAGGAACAGGGCGCTGGCCGACTCTTCGCGCAAAAATGCGGTCGCTGCCCCATTGTAAATCGCATTGCGCATCTGCTGACGTGTCAGGGGGACACCGCCATTGACGCGCTCGAAAATGTCCAGTCGGGCACGTTCGGGAACCGCATGATCTATGATATAAAACAACAACTGGCAGTCTTCGACCCGATTTTGTAGCCGGACCTCGAGATCTCCGAAGCGCTTTCCATCCAGCTCTTCTCGATCCGGCAGAATCAGCGCCAGCTTGCCCCTGAGAAACCGGTGCAGGGTCGTGAGCCGCTGTAACCCATCTACGACAACGAGCCGGCCTTGAGCGTCCTCGGCAACATAAAAGACAGGCAGAGGAATTCGCATGAGGATCGACTCGATCAGTCGACTCTGCTTCTCGTCGCTCCAGACAAAGTCGCGCTGAAAGTCTGGATCGAGGACAAAGCGGCCCTTCTCGATCCGACGGACGACGTCTTCGGCGGTTCGCCGCTCGTCGCGAATTGCAAGCTCATCGAGCGGATAGTCCTCCCACCCCCCTGGTGTTGGTGCGACATAGTCTTCTGGCAACCCGTTCTCAATCACCGTGTCCGGAGCGGTCACGGGTTCCAGGGTTGGTTGATGACCTTCAGTGCCCATGAGAGCCTCAAGTGTATCCACAGGAATCCGACGGGGGAACAGTTTTCTCACGCCCTCCACCGCCACGCAGGCGCATACGGCGCAAGCGTGGCGGTGGTGGTTTTGGAATCAGAACTTCGTCAGCTCGACGAACCTCTGGTAGCGCCCCTCGATCACGTCCATCGGCAGGCTGCGCAGCACATCGTAGGAGAACCCCTGCACGCAGAAGCTCGCCATCGTCGAGCCCCACATCACGGCCTTGCGCACGTTCGCGGGCGACAGATCACCGGTCTTCGCCAGGTAGCCCATGAACCCGCCAGCGAAGCAGTCACCCGCGCCGGTCGGATCGACGACCTCCTCGAGCGGCATCGCGGGCGCGGCGAACATCGAGTCTTGCCCGAAGCAGAGCGCCCCGTACTCGCCGCGCTTGATCACCACGGTGTTGGGCCCGATCGCCTGGATCTTGCGGGCCGCCCGGACCAGGTTGGTCTCGGAGGTCAGCTGCAGCGCCTCCTCCTCGTTGACGGTCAGCACGTCGACGCGGCGCAGCACCTCGAGCAGCTTGTCGTTGGCGATGTCGATCCACAGGTTCATCGTGTCGAGGCCGACGATCCGCGGGCGCGTGCTGAACTGCTCGAGCACGTCGAGCTGCAAGCTGGGCTGGATGTTGGCCAGGAACAGGAACTCGCTGCTGCGGTAGCTCGACGGCAGCTTCGGCGAGAAGTGCTCGAAGCAGTTGAGGTGGGTCTCGAGCGTGTCGCGGCTGTTCATCTGCTCGTGGTAGCGACCCTTCCAGCGGAAGGTCAGGCCCTCGCTGCGCTCGAGCCCGGCGAGGTCGACCCCAGCGTGCTCGAGATCCGCGATCGCGGTCGTCGGGAAGTCGTTGCCGATCACGCCGACGAGCTGGACCGGGCAGAAGGGCGAAGCCGCCATTGCGAAGTAGACCGCGGCTCCACCGACGCTCTCGCGGCGCTCGGCGGTGGGCGTGATGATCCAGTCGACGGCGACGCTGCCGACGACCACGAGCGACTCGGGAGCGGAGCCCCGACTCAGGTTGTTGTTGGATGCCATGCTGGGGATCTCGAGTACGGGGAACGCAGAAAGACAGTCGACGAACAGTTTCGACGAACGACGCGAGAGGAATCCGGGGTGTCAGCGCAGGTGGTGCCCGATGATCAGATCGAGCCGCTCGCGCGTCACGGCGGGGATCTTGCTGGGATCGGTGATCAGCGCGTGGTCGAGCGCGCGCGGCCACGGGAGCTCGTCGCAGGAGACCGGCAGCCGGCGGGCGAGCTCGAGCACGATCTGGCGGGCGCGCGCGACGTTGGCGTGGAGCACCGCCAGCACCGCCTCGACGCTGACCTCCTCGTGCTCCTGATGCCAGCAGTCATAGTCGGTCGAGGTCGCGAGCACCGCATAAGCCAGCTCGGCCTCGCGCGCGAGCGCTGCTTCGGGCCACGCGGTCATGCCGATGATGTCTGCGCCCCACGAGCGGTAGAGCTCGGACTCGGCACGGGTCGAGAACGCCGGGCCTTCGATCACGACCAAGGTGCCCTTGCGGTGGAGCTCCTGGCCCGCGAGCACGCTCTGCGCCGCGTCGCCGACCAGCGCGCGCAGACCCGCGTCGGTCGGATCGCCGAGCTGCACGTGCGCGACGCAGCCGCTGCCGAAGAAGCTACGCGCGCGGCCCCCACGAGTGCGATCGATGAATTGATCGGGGGTGACCAGGTGACCGGGAGCGATCGCTTCGCGCAGTGAGCCGACCGCCGACACGCTCAGCAGGTGCGTGACGCCGAGCTGCTTGAAGCCGTGGATGTTGGCCCGATAGTCGATCTCGCTCGGCGTGAGGATGTGGCCGATCCCGTGCCGGGGCAGAAACACCGCCCGCAGCGGCGGACGGCCCTCGCCGCGCGGCAGCAGCCCGACCGTGTAGGAGGCCGAAGGCTCGCCAAAGGGCGTCTCGATCGAGACGCGCTCGACCTGCTCGAGCTCGTCCATTGCGTAGAGGCCAGAGCCGCCGAGCACGCCGAGGACGACCTCGCTACGAGCTTCGGGCGATGCGGGGTGCGGCGTCGCTTTGGACATGGCAGGCCGAGTCGGCGCGGCATGGTAACGGACGCTCAGCGACCAACCAAGATGATCAGCACGAACCCGCCGCCTTGCTTGTCCGACGCCTGCGCGACGCCAATGCCGAGCTTGGCGCTCTTGTCGAGCGAGAGCCAGAGATCCAGCCCGACGAGCCCCTCGAAGCTGCCGCCCGAGACCTGGTGCTGCTCGAGCGAGGACAGGCCCAAGCCGGCGAGCTGATCTTGGAACTCCTCGTCGGTCATCGCCGGGCGAGCGCCGACGAGCCCCTCGGCGCGCTGCTGGGCGAGCTTGCCGAGCGCGGTGTGCCAGCCGAGCGCGGGCTTGCCAGCGTCCTTGCGGGCCGCGTCGACGCGCTCGCGCAAGCTCGCGCCAGGGTTGCTCGGCGCGTCGGCGCCGGGCTTGGCGTAGAAGTTCTGGGTCAGGAACACCGGCCGCGGCGCGTTGGCTGCCGTCGACTCCGGCTCGCCGAACACCACGCCGATCCCGACGTGCGTGATGTCGGTGGCGATCAGGTTGGCGCGGTGGCCGGGGCTGTTCATCAGGCTCTCGTGGATGCCCTTGGGCCCATAGCCGCGCGCGACGTTCTCGCGCACGACGATGCCCTCGATGCCCGCGCGGGCGAAGCGTTGGCTAGCGTCACCGGTGGTCGGCGAGACGTGCCCGACGAAGCCCGACTCGGCCATGTCCTGGCTGTGCGCCTGCGCGACCGCGGCGGCTCGCTCGTCCCACGCGAGCGGCGGCAGGCCCCGGGCCTCGCGCTCGGCGTTGAGCAGATCGAAGTTGCCGCCCACGATGTCGGCCACGCTCACGCGCGGGCCGAGCCGCTCGTAGCTGAAGGTGATCTCCTCGTCTCGCTCGACGCCGCAGAAGATCCGGAAGTTGGCGACGACCTCGGGGCCGGTGTCGCCATCGGCGAGGATCTCGATCTGGTAGACGCCGCGGCCCGCATCGCAGCGCAGCTCGGCCTGGATCGATCCGTCCTTGCCGATCGCCGCGGGCAGCCGCGACCACTTACCCTTGGGATCGACGCGCTCGAGCCGGGGCTGGCTGCGCCGCCCGACCAGCTTGGCCGAGAGCGAGGTCTTGCCGTTGGCGGGCACGGTGACCGGAAGCGGATCGATCTCCACGGCTCGCTCGACCACGCCGACCATCATCCGCGTCCGGGTCCCGTCCTCGACCGCGCTCACGCCCACGCCGACCCGAAACACGCCGCCCGGGGCCTCGAGCGAGCGGAGCACCTCGTCGATCAGCGCGTCGACGGCCTCGTCGCAGGTCTGAGCGAGCTCGCGATCGCAGCCGTGCTCGGTGCCCGCCAGCTCGACCACGATCACGGCCGGCTGCGGATCGCTGATCCCATGCCAAGCCATCAGCGCGTCGACCAAGGTCGGCGGCATGTCGAAGCGGCTCGGGGTCGTGACCACGAGATCGCGGACCATCGCCGAGAGCCCGGGATCGTGGGTCAGGTTGCCGCGAAAGCGCTTGTCCACGCGATCGAGGATCGTCTGCTCGATCGGCGTGAGCGGGTGCTCGCGCTCGACCCCGTAGCGCTCGGCCGGCTCGCCGCTCGGGCGCGCGCGGGCCTCAATCTCGTCGATGTGACGATCGCTGCCGCGGCTCGGGCTCGGGACCTCGGGGTCGGTCGTGGCGCCATCGCGCGAGGGATCACAGGCCGCCCATGCGAGCGAGCCGAGCAGCAGGACCAAGGGGGCGAGGCGTCGGTTCAAGGTCGGTTCTCCGAGGGCTCGAGCACCAGCTCGGCCGCGTTGGCCCACGCGTGAAAGTCGGGCGTGATCGTGGGGCTGAGCGCGAGCCCGACTTGGGTTTGGCGATCGGGCTTGTCGAGCCGAAACACGTTGACCCGCACGCCACGAGCCGGCTCGATCGGACAGCGCAAGGTGGTGTGCTCGCACAGCTCGGACCAAGGTAGCGCGAGCTCGACGGTCCAGCCGCGATCACCTCCGCGGCGGTCGAGCTCGCCGTCGAGCTGGACCGCGCTGGCCCACGTACCGTCCCACTCCTCGTCGCCCTTGCGATAGCTGCGAAAGCGCGCGTCGAAGGTCACGTTGCGGGCCGAGATCTGAAACTCGAGGTAGCGCTGGCCCTCGCCGTCGCCGGCCACGAACACCTCGAAGGCTTCGTTGCGATAGATCGGATCATCTTGCTCCCGCTGCTCGGCGAACAGGTCGTGATCGGGCAGCTCACCCGCGACATAGAGGTTCTGCGCGTCCCAGGCGAACCACACCCGCGTGGGACCGCCGAGCTGCCGCTCGATGTCCAGCGCCGGCTCGCCCTCGCGGCTGGTCAGCAGCACCGCCCCCTCGCGCGTGGTCCAAGCGGCTTCGTCGAGCGCTCCATCGACGACGATGCTGCCCTCGGGCACCGCGACCGCGCTCAGCCGCGTAGGCCGGCGCTCGACCGGCACCATGCCGAGGATCGCTCGACCACCGACGACTCGCTCGCCGCCGCGGACCATCTCGCTGCGTGGACCGGCGATCGCCGACAACCACCGCGAGCCCGTGCGGACCTCGAGCACGACCAGCGCCCAGGGGGCGTGCCAGTCCTCGCCGAGCGGCAAAAGCTCGATCGTCTGCTCGCCCTCGCCCAAGCCGACGCTCGTCCAGCGGCTGCGCGGATCGTCGGGCTGGCCCGGCATGTCGTGGGCGACCTCTTGTCGCGCGGCCGCGAGCGGCGGCAACAGGCCGATCTGCGCCTCGAGACCGAGCAAGCCGGTCGTGTGCAGGCGCAGCTGCAATGCCGTGCCGGTCTCGCCTGCCCGGCTCGGACGCAGCGGCGTCGGACCCATCGCCCGCGAGTCGATCGACCCGCCGTTGGCGAACGCGATCCGACCGGAGAACTCCAGCTCGTCAGCCGACCCCTCCGAGGCGAAGGGCTCAACCAGCTCGGGCTCACGATCGGGCTGCGTCGCGTCGCTCCTCGCACAGCCCGCGAGGGTCACGAGCGGGAGCGCGAGCCAAGTGATTGCCTGCCGCATGCTCGCGCCGTCAAAAGCGAAGCAACACCGCGCCGCCGCTCGACCCACCGTTCGGTAGCGGCGCGCCGGGCAGACGACTCGCCGCGTCGCCCTCGCGCTCGTCGATCGCCGAGCTGATCGCAACCCCGGTGATCGCCGCGGCCGAAGCAACCAGCGCGGTCAGGGTGACCCAGAAGTACCACTTCTTGATGATCGGCACGCGCTTGGGCGTGGTGTCGACCTTGGGCAGCTCCGGCGGCGGTGGTTGGAGCGCCGCGAGTCGCTCGGCTCGCTCGCGGTCGAGTCGCTCGCGCTCGGTCGAGGCGGGCTCGTCGATCACGGTCCCGCGGCTGACCTCGGCCAGCTCGGACAGGCGAAGCTCGAGCGCCTCGCGCTGCTCGACTCGATCGGCAGGCACTAGCTCGAGCGCCCCTCGCACGGCTCGCTGCGCCTGCTCGTAGTCGCCTAGCCGCTCGTACACGTCGGCCTCGAGCTCGAAGTGCTCGGCGGTCGGCTCGGCCTCGCGCAGCGCCACGGCCAGCTCGCGAGCGGTGGATAGATCACCGTCGGCGAGCGCCGAGCGGACCGCCTCGGCGCTCGCCCCCACGGGCTCGGCAGGCTCGGAAGCCTCGACAGCCGGGGCCTCGGCGGGCCCTGTCTGCAGCGCGAGCGCTCGCGGGGTGCCGACCAAGCACAACGCGAGCGAGAGCGCGGCCACCAGGCTTCCACGAAGCGCGCGCTCAGTCATAGATGTCGTCCTTGATCGTCGGCACGTTGGGATCGTCGATCGGTTTGGGCTCGGGGCTCGGCTTTGACTCGGGCTCGGGTGTCGGCGACGAGCCGTTGTCGGACCCCGAGTTGACGGAGTCGTCGTTCGTCGAGGCCGGCTTGGGCTTGGAGCTGATCTTGCGCTTGCGACCCGACTCGGCCTTCGGCGCCGACGAGGACATTGCATCAGCCGAGGGCGCCTCGCCAGCGCCAGGGCTCGGCGCTGGCTGGATGGCGGCCTCGCTCTCGTCGGTGTCGGGCCGCGCAGCCGAGCCAGCGTCGCGCTCGGAGATCGGCTCGCCGCTCGCGGCCGTGGTCGGCTCCGCGACGGCCGAGCTGGGCTCGACCGCGTGCTCGACCGCGTCAGGGGTGTCTCGCTCGAACCCACCCGACGCCGCGAGCACCCCCACACCCCCGACCAGCGCCACGACGACGCCGACCACCACGGCGACCAACCATGCTTTTGTCGTGGCCCGAGCCGCGGGCGCTTCACTCGGCGCGACCACGGAAGCCGCAGCCGACGTGCTCACCTGCCCACGCCAGCGAAGCGGCTCCGGTCGCACCGCCGAGCTCGACGTGCCCGCCTGCACCCCCATGGCCCCGGGCACCGCCGTCGCGCGCTCGTGGATGTCGAGCGGCGTGCCATCGAGCACCTGCGTGTCGGCCCCTGCCCCCGCGCTCGCTCCTCGCGGCCCGGTGACCACCGCCGCGAGCGCGGGCCCTTCGTAGACCAGCAGCGAGCGCAGCTCGTCCGCGAGCTGCTCGGCCGAGCTCGGACGAGCGCTCGGCTGCTTGGCCAGCAGCGCCATGCACAGCCCAGCGACGCGATCGGGGATCGGCCGCTCGGGCGCCGCCTGCCGCGGATCGAGCGGCTCCATCTGCACGTGCTTGGCGAGCACGGCCATGAAGCTGTCGGCCACGAAGGGCACGTTGCCCGTCAGCATCTCGTAGAAGATCACGCCGACGCTGTAGAGATCGGCGGCCGCCGTCAGCGGCTCTCCGAGCACGCGCTCGGGCGCCAGGTAATAGGGCGTGCCGAGCAGCGATCCCTGCTGAGTCTGCAGGCCTGGGCCGCCCGCCGTGACCTTGGCGATGCCGAAGTCGAGGATCTTCACTCGGACCGGCTGGGCCTCGTTCGCCGCCGGCCGACGCAGGAACACGTTGGCTGGCTTGATGTCGCGATGGATGACCCCAGCGTGGTGGGCCGCCGACAACCCATCGCACAGCTCGGCCAGCCGAGCGATGCCTTCGTCGAGCCGCTCTGGTCGGCTCATCCACGCCTCGAGGCTCTCGCCCGCGAGCAGCTCCATGACCATGTAGGTCTGCGCCTGCCCGCTGGTGCCGAGGTGCGTGGCGAAGTCGACGACCTCGACGATCTGCGGCGCCCCGACCCGACTCGCGGCGAGGGCCTCTTGCTGGAAGCGAGCGAGGTTGTCCGCGTTGGCCTGCGCGTCGCGGCGCAGCAGCTTGATCGCTACCCGACGCGCGAGCACGGTGTGCTCGGCCTCGTACACGCGCCCCATCCCGCCCTCGCCGAGCAGCCGAACCACCCGCCAGCGCTCACCGACCAACGCGCCGGGCTCGAGCGGAGGATCGGGATCGGGGCCGACGTCGCGCCCGAACTGGAAGGGCCGGGTCGCGAGGTTGCGGGTCGCGAGGTCGCGCGTGACTGGGCCGGTGATCGCGTCGCTCGGGCGCGCCCCGCTCGAGCTCGAGGTCCCTCGGTCCGGACGGGCCGACGAAGTCCCGAGCCGCGGCCCCGACGTCTCCCCCGGATCCTGGTCGGGTCGCCTCGGCAACCACGCGACCGTCCCAGACCGTGCAGACCCCGCCACGGCCTCCAACGTAGCACGAAGCGACCACTGCTCGGGAGCAGTAGCGGCCGCGCCCACCCGCCCGTTACCCTCCCGCTCCCGTGGCCCGAAGCTCTCGCAAGCTAGATGCCCTCGCAGCCCTCCTCGAGCGCACCGGAGGAGACCCCAAGCGCATCGAAGCGGTTCGCCGCGCGCAGGGGTTCCGTCGCTCATGGATCGATCTCGCCGAGATCCTGGTTCGGATCCGCGACACCGCCCTCTATGAGCGGTGGGGCTTCTCCGACTTCCACACCTACTGTCAGGAGGAGCTCACGCTCAAGCGCGCGACCGTCGACAAGCTGACGGTCAGCTACAGCACGCTCGAGCGTCACGCTCCGCAGGTGCTCGAGCGCGACGGCGTCGCCACCAAGATCCCCGACTACGACGCGCTCGAGTACTACCACCGCACGGTCGGCGAGCTCGAGGCCGTGGCCGAGTCCGACGAGGAGGCCGCCAACGAAGATCCCGAGCGCCCGCGCCGACGCGGTCGGGTCCCGCAGCTGCCCTCGCCCGAGCTGCGGCAGGAGTTCGAAGAGGCCGTGTTCAACGAAGGCCAGCCGCTCGGCGAGCTGCGGCGCCGCTTCGATCAGCACTTCTTCCCCAAGCCCAAGGGCGCCGAGGAGCTCGATCGCATCAAGCGAGCCAACGCCACCGCGCGCAAGCTCGCCGAGATGCTCGCCGAGATCGAGGGCCTACCCGAGACGCTCGTGCGCAAGCTCGAGGCCGAGCTCGGCAAGCTCCGCGCGCAGCTCGACGACCTGGCCGAGCCCATCAAGGATCAAGTCGCCAAGG
>CBFGLP010001499.1:0-2968 GCA_965649595.1 uncultured Myxococcales bacterium
ATCCCACCGCACGACATCCATCAGGTCGAGTCCTCGGTCAGCCCGGTCAGCGAGCGCTTCTGTATCCCGGGTCCGCGACCTGCCAAGCCTCCGAGCCTCGACGACTTTCAACGAGCCGCACCAGCAGCCGCGGCGCCCAAGCCCGAGCACGTCGGCGTCCACTGAAGCCCCCGTAGGGCCTCGGGGCTCGAAGCAGCGTCGCAAGCCCGAATGATCAATCCCGAGGCACCGGTGGGCAACGCTTCGACCACCACCATCCGAACAGCGCCACCATTAGCGCGAGCAACCCGGCATACACGGGTCCGAGCGGGACGGGGGGCGGCAGGTCGCGTCGTCCGGGGCCGAGCTCGGCGAGGGCCGCCTGCGCCCACTCGTCCTCGACACGAATCGGCCTGAGGCAAGACTCGCTCCATAGGCTCGAATCCTCGGGCTCCCTGCGCGCGAACACCAATAGTTCGAGGCCAATTTCGAGTGGCGGCTGGCCATTGCAGATGAGGTTCTCGAAATTGATCTCGACGGTCCGAGTGTTGACGCCTTTCCAGGCCTCCACGACCTCGAACTCGATGGTTATGTGCGGCTCATAGATCTTCGACAAGAGGGCTGCGAGTGGTGCCGGAAGCCAATTGAGGTACGTGGGCGCGTCGAACTCGCGAATCGTCCCACGAAACACCGCGTCGGCTCGCTCGCGGACCTCGGCCGGCGTGCTCGACTCCATCGAGCAGACCGGCCCGGCGCTGCTGCATGCATCGACCCACCGAGGAGCCATCACGAGTGCTGCGAGCGCGAACGCGAGGGGCAGGCCGGGGCGAGCAATGAGCACGAGCCCACCAACGAGCGTCGAGCGTGAAAGTTGGCGCTCGCCTCAAGGGACCGGCGGAACCTCGTAGGGCTCCTGGCACACGCCGATGTCGAGGATCAGGTACATCAGCACGAGCTCCTGCGGCGTCAGCCCGATGTAGTTGCCGCCCTCGGCCGTGTGATAGGCGGTGAACATGATCTTCCCACACCCGTACTCGGCGGTGATCGTGAGTGGGTGCTGCTGATCGACCGGCGGCACCCCCCAGGTCTCGGAGCCCGGGCCCTCGATCCAGACCTTGTGGCCGACGTCGATCTGACCGCCCTCGCCATCGTCGACCAGCACTGGGTAGATCGCCTTGACCCCCGACCACAGGTTCACGGTCGGCAATTGCGGCAGCGCATCGATCACTGGGAAGGGCTCGGACCCGCCCGGATTGAGCGGGTTGATGTCCTGGAGCCCCTCGGGCAGCGCCGCGAGCCAGGCCTGGAGATCCGGATCGAGCACGGTCCCGACCGCGTCGTAGCTGCCGAGATCCGTGGTCGGATCGTCGGCCCAGGTCGGCAGGTCATCGGGCTTGGTCGTGTCCATCCGGCGCCAGAAGTCCTGGTAGCCGTTGAAGGCATACTCCAGGAATTCGTTCGAGTAGTCGGCCACGTAGAGCTTGCCGCCGTCGGCGACCCACTCGCGCAGGTTGGCGAGCGCCTGCGGATCTTCCATGACCGACAGGAATTTATCGTTGGAGCATGGCAAGAACAGAATGTGATATTGTTCGAGCAGCGGGTAATTCAACAATAATTGCTCGAGCGTCCCGAGCTTGGTCTCCGGATCGCCCCAACAATTCGAATCGGGGTAGTTCGAGCAATCGCCGTTGTCCCAGATGTCGAATTGCTCGGTCCCGAGCAGCAGCACCTCCGAGCTCGAGCCCATGTCGATCATCGTGTCGCCGAGCCCGAGCTTTCCGAGCGCGTCCTCGAGCCGATCGTGGGCGCCCCAGGCCACGGCGATCTTGGGGATCGTCAGGCCCGCTGCTGGATCGTTGTGATCTGGCAGCGAGGTCTGCTCGGGCGAGAGCGCCATCGTGCCCTCGCCGACCTCGAGCTCGATGACCCGGCGGAATTGGCCCTTTTGCACGCTCACGTACCAGGTCCCGGGATCGAGCACGAGCTCGAAGCTGCCGTCGGCCTCGGTCTGCGCGTAGGGGGTCACGTTGCACTCGAGCTCGATGCACTCGTTGCAATACACGGTGTTGGGGATCGCCGGTGGCGGCTCGACGCTCGCCCACACCAGCGCGTCGGAGATCGGCAGGATCTGGTTGGGCGCGTAGACGGTCCCGGTCAGCGTCGCGCTGCCCCCGGTGTTGCCCTTGCAAGGGTCCCCGCCGGCCTCGGAGGCGTCGCCGAGATCGAGGATCGGCCCCTCGTCCAATTCCTCGTTGCTGCTGGTCTCGACCTCGTCGTCGCCCGCGTCGGTGCTGGTCGAGTAGATCCCACCGCCATCGTCGCCACGACAGGCGAGCAGCGTGAGCGAGAGCGAGGCGGTGATCCACGAACGAGACGAGGCAACCATGCCGCGAGTCTACAACTCGGCGGCCAAGCTCCGGTACAGCTCCAAGCGCTCGCGCGCCAGCGCGCCCGCCTCGACCGCGTGCTTGATCGCGCAGTCGGGCTCGGCGAGGTGCAGGCAGTCGGCGAACCGGCACGGGTGGGTGCGGAGGATCGTGTCGAAGCCCGGAAAGTAGCGGGCGAGCGCGCGGCTCTCGATCTCGACCAAGCCGAAGTCGCGAAACCCCGGCGTGTCGATCAGCTCACCGCCGCGCGGGAGCGCGTGCAGAGTGGCGGTGGTGGTCGTGTGTCGACCGAGCCCCGAGTATGGGTTGATCTCGCCGACCGGCAGCTCGACCTTCGGCAGCAGCGCGTTGATCAGCGAGCTCTTGCCGACCCCCGAGGTCCCGACGAAGGCGCCGCGGTGGCCCGCTGCAAAGTAATCGAGCAGCGCGCCGAGGCCCGCGTCGGTCTTCGCCGAGACGCACAGCATCGGCAGCGTGATCGCGCCGGGTCCCTCGAGCCAGGTCTCGCGCAGCTCGTCGAGCAGCGCCTGCGTCTCGGGCAGGTCGGCCTTGTTGACGATCAACAGCGGCTGGAGCCCGGCCGCCTCGGCGGCGATCAAGGC
>CBFGLP010001500.1:0-5001 GCA_965649595.1 uncultured Myxococcales bacterium
GTCCGGTCCCGGACCAAAACGGCAGCGTCACGAGAGCGAGGCCGACCAGCACGATCGGGAGACCGACCCCGACCACGCCCGGCAGCACGAAGCGAGCCGGCCCCGGCCAGCGACGCGGATGCACGAGCAGCAGGATCAGCGCAGGCGCGAGCGTGACGGCGATCGTCGCTCGGCTCAGGAGCGCCGCCGCCACGCACAGGCCCAGCGCGAGCCCGCGGCGAAGATCGAGCGGTCGTGGACGAGCGGCGATCGCCAGCGCGGCGAGCATGAGCACACGGCTGCCCAGCTCGAAGCCGTAGCCGGTCCGCGTGAAGAACCAAAGCCCGGGTGAGAGCAGGGCCAAGCCGAGCGCGAGCGCGGCCCAGGGAGGGTCGAGCCCACACCGATCCGCGAGCGCGGCGAGCATGAGCAGCAGCACCAAACCGAGCAGGACCGAGCTACGCCGGACCGCCGCGATCCCCCCTCCGAGCACCGGCTCGAGCGCGACGCCCCACCAGCTCCCGAGCGCGGTCTGATGGCCACGCACGAACACCGGCCAGCTCCGCGACTCGCCCTGGTACGCGAGCTGCGGCCACTGAAAGGTGCCGACCCAGCGACGCGGCATCGCGCGCTCTTCGAGCAGGGCCGCGAGCGTGGCCGGGTCGTCGTAGGGCGGGAGCAGCCGCGCGCTCGGGCTGGCATCGAGCACGACCGGATGTCGATGCAGGTAGGGCTGGACCTCTTCCGCGATGATCCCCCGCTCGCCCGCGCCGGGCCAGGAGATCAGCAGGTGGAGGATCACCAGCGCGCAGAGCCACCACCACGAGCGCTTGCGTGGATCGGGTGGCTCGACGTTCGGCACTGCGCCGATGCTAATCGACCGCAGGTCCATCCGCGCGCGCTGATTCGCCGTCTGGCTGACTAACCCTTACACTCGCGGCGGTGGCCACCGACACCCCCCCGTTGCGGCCTTGGAGGGTCGCCCTGGCCTCGCTGCGTGCCCCGCAGTGGCTGCACTTTTGCGTGCTGCCGCTCGCGGCCCTCGACGCGAGCGCGCTCGCAGACGAGCCGATCGCCTGGCCGCGTGCGCTGCTCGGCTGCGCGATCGCGGCTGGCTGCCTCGCGTTCGCCTATGGCCTGAACTCGGTCGCCGAGCGCCGCTCGGATCACAGCACCGGAAAGAACCCGCTGGTCGCGGCGCCCGAGCTCGCTCCGCTCGCGGTCTTCTGCGCGCTGGCAGCCGGCTTGCTCGCGCTGCTGCTCGCGAGCGGGCTCGGGAGCTGGGCGCTCTTGGCCTGCGGGATCTCGCTCGCGTGCGGCGGGGCCTACAGCGTCGGCGTGCAAGGCAAGCGCGTGCCCGTGCTCGGGCTGCTGCTGAACACCGGTATCTTCACGCCGCTGACGGCGGTGCTGCTGCTACCGGGCAAGGTTCCACCAAGCTTCGTGCACGAGACGATCCTGTTCACGCTCTTGCTGATCCAAAACCAACTCGTCCACGAGCTGGCGGACATCGATGAGGATCGTGAGGCCGGCGCGTGGACGACCGCCCGCTTGCTCGGCCCCCGCGGGACCCTTCGCGCGGCGCTCGGGGTCGGGATCGCGATCCCCTTGGCATCGCTGTGGCTCGCACCATCGCTCGCGCTCGCGCTGCTCGCCAGCGTGCTCGCGCTCGCGGCCACACGCATCGCCTTGGCTGCCGAGCACGATGCCGCGCGCGCTCGCGTGCGGCATCGCTGGCTCGCGCTGGCCGGCGGCGCGCTCTCGTGGCTGGCCGCTCGAGTGGTCTAATCGAGCGTCAGGGATCGTAGCGACGCAGCCACACGTAGTCGGATGCCCAGCCGTACTCGGGATCCGGCTCGGTCGCCTGGGCAAAGCCAGCGACATAGACCTCGCCCCCGAACCCGATAGTGACCGCCCGCGCCTCGCCGTTGGCCGCGTAGCGCTCACCCCACATCGGGTTGCCGTCGGCGTCGAGCGCCAGCACGAAGGGCTGATAGACGCGGGTCGCCGACGAGTCGGGCCAGAGCTTCTCGATGTTGTCCTCGTGCCCGGCGATCACCACACCGCCATTGGGCAAGGCCGCGGCTGCGCTGATGCGGCTGCCATAGAACTCCCTCGCCTCGAAGGTCTTGGTCCACAGCCGCTCGCCGTCGCCCGCGTAGCGGCGCACGAACCCGGCGGACTCGCCGATCCCGACGGCGAAGAATCCATCGCTGCCCCCGACAATCATGGTCACACCGTCGTCGCCCATGTCCGCGACCCCGAGCGAGGTGCCGGTGGTGTCGAAGATCTCGAGGTCTCCATCGTAGACACCCAAACGATCCTGCCCGTCGAGCACGAGCCAGGGCGCGCTGAAGAAGTCGAAGGGCAGCTGCAGCTCGTCCTTCAGCGTGCCCGTGAGCTCCCAGCGCTGGATCCGGATCACCGTCTCGAAGGTCTCGGGATCGCTGCCGACCAAGCCGATCAGCGCGTCCTCGCCCATGAGCGCCAAGGTCGGCGAGCTGAACGTCTGCGAGTCGAGCAAGCGCAACCAGATCTCGACGCCGTTTTGATCGAACACCCGATACTGCGGACCACCACCGGGCGGCGTGTCGGCGATGATCATCCGACCGTCCTCGGTGGTCTGCCAGGTCGACCACGCGACCCCGCTCGAAGGCGAGCGCTGCCACAGCGAGCGACCCTCGCCATCGTAGGCGTGGATCTCGTTGTTGTACGCCAGCGCGACGCCATCACCGAGCGGCCGCAAGGTCAGGCTCCCGAAGTCCCACAGAGGATCGGCTTCGATCGTCCAGGTTGGATTGGCGGGGTCGGCATCGGCGGTCCACGACTCGGAGTCGTGGCAGCCGGGGCCGTCCTCGGGCTGGATCGTCGGCTTGTCGGGCAGCAGCACCGCGCCGGTCGCCGGGCACTCGAGCGGCTCTGGGCCATCCTCTCGGGTCTCGCAGCCGGTCGCGACGAGCAAGGGCAGCAGCAGCGTGAGGGGGGTGAGCTGACGGAGCCGGGGGGAGCAGGCCATGTCACGATCACAGTGCCACGGACTCGGCCCGCTGATCACCAGACCGCACGTAGCCCACGCAAGGGCCTTCCAACCGTGCCCGTGGCCGCTCGCATTTTGGAGCGGAGGGTCCCGATCTCAAGGATCGTAGCGGCGCAGCCACAGATAATCGGGCGCGTACCCATAGTCGGGATCCGGCTCGCTCGCTTGGGCATGGCCGGCGACGTAGACCTCGCCAGCAAAGCCGACCGTGACCGCCTGTGCCTCGCCCGCGGTCGCGTAGCGCTCGCCCCAGGTCGGGTTACCGTCGGCGTCGAGCGCCAACACGAAGGGCTGGCGCACATCGTCGACCACCGAGTCGGGCCAGGTCTTCACGATGTTGTCCTCGAACCCGACGATCACCACACCGCCGCCGGGCAGGGCTGCAGCCGCGTTGATGCGGTTCCAAGACTCGCCGACACCGTCGAACGCCTCCGCCCAGACCAGCTCCCCGTCGCCCGCATGGCGGCGCACGAACCCAGTGTCACCGATGGTTCCGACGAGGAAGAAGCCATCGTCTGCGCCGACGAGCATGCTCGCGTAGCTGTCGCCCCACTCCGCGACCCCCAGCAGCTCACCGGCGCTGTCGTAGATCTCGACGTGCTCGCTCCAGACCGCCAGCCGGTTCTGACCGTCGAGCGCGATCAGGGGCGAGCCGAAGAACTCGGTCGGGATGACCAGCTCTTGCAGCAGCTGGCCGGTGATGCCCCAGCGCTGGATCCGAAACTCGGGCTCGAGGGTCTCGGGATCGATCCCCCCCAGGCTGACGAGCACATCCTCGCCGGCGAGCGCCAAGCCCGGTGTGGCGAAGGCCTGACCATTGAGCAAGCGCAACCAGATCTCGATTCCGGCTGGGTCGAACACCCGATACTGCGGACCGCCACCAGACGGCGTGTCGGTGATGACCATCCGGCCATCTTCGGTCGTCTGCCAATTCCACCAACTGACAGTGTTGTTCGAGAACGTGCGCTTCCACAGCGATCGTCCCTCGCCGTCGAACGCCCGGACCTCACCGTTCATCGCCAGCGCGACACCGTCTTCGAGCGGCCGCAGAGCGAGATCGCTGAAGTTGAAGCTCGGCTCGACCTCGACCGTCCAGGTCGGGTTCGCGGGGTCGACCTCGGCGGTCCACGACTCGGGATCCTTGCAGCCGGCCCCATCATCGGGATCGATCGCCGGCCTGTCGGGCAGCAGCACCGCGCCGGTCGCCGGGCACTCGAGCGGCGTTGGTCCGTCGGCCGTCTCGCAGCCGCTCAGCATGAGCCAGGGCAAGAGCAGCGAGACAGGGGGGAGCTGACGGAGCCGGGGGGAGCTGGCCATGTCCGTGTCACAGTGCCACCAGCACGGCTGGTCGATCACCCTCAGCCGCCCATGCGCTCGGTCGCCAGCAAAGACAGCTCGGGCGGCAGCTCACCCCGCCAGACCGGGACCCCGCGCGCCTGCAGCCCGGCCACCAGCGCGTGGGCGCGCTCGAGCTGCCACTCGTCGCTCGCGCTCTCGCGGTAACGAGCGTCGGCGAACTCCTCGACCGCCCCCTCGACCCCGCGCAGCACGTCGATGCTGACCGAGTCCACGCACTCGGCCAGCGCGGCGACCTGATCGTCGAGCGAGCCTGGCAGCAAGGGCTGGACCACCGCGATCGTCTTGACCCCCGCGGCCCGAAACGCGCGCAGGATCGTCAGCCGCTGCTCGATCGAAGCCCCGCGCGGCTCGAAGTGGCTACGGACCTGCTCGTCGACGGTCGGCAGCGAGACCCCGACCCACGCGCGCGGCAACGCAGCGATCCGCTCGAGGTCGTCGAGGATCAGCGGCGAGCGGGTCAGCAGCATCGTCGGCCACACGCGATCCGCCGCCGCGATCGCGTCGAGGCACCCACGGGTGATCCGAGCCTTGCGCTCGATCGCCTGGTAGGGATCGCTGACGACCGGACAGAACTTGATAGGTCGCAGCTCTCGCTCGGGCTCGGCCAGCTCGCGCGCGAGCACGGC
>CBFGLP010001501.1:0-14953 GCA_965649595.1 uncultured Myxococcales bacterium
TCGGGCGCGTAGAGGTAGCCCTGATGCTGAAACAGGCAGATCTTCCCGCCACCCTCGCTGCGGGCCCGATCGAGCGCGGCGCCGACGAGATCGAGCAGATCCTGGACCGAGTGGGTGTCCTTGTTGGGGAAGAAGGACACCCCGACGCTGACGGTGCAACGACGGTTGGGCTCGGCGTCGAGCCGGACCTTGGCGACGTCGAGCGAGATCCGCTCGGCGACCGCGAGCGCGCCGGGGAAGTGGGTGTTGGGCAGCAAGAGCACGTAGCCCCGCTCATCGAGCCGAAACACGAGGTCGATCTTGCGCACGCTGGTCTCGATCACGTCCCGCAGCGACCGGACCAAGCCAGCGACGGCCTCGGCGGAGTGGCGCGCGACCAGCTCGTCGTAGTCGTCGAGCTCGACCCGCAGGCAGGCGAGCGGATCGCTGTAGCGCTCGGCTCGATCGAACTCTTCTTCGGCGCGGCGACGGAAGGTCTCGCTCGCGTTGCGGTTGCTGCTCGCGGCGACCGGCACCTCGGCCTCGGCGGCGTCGGGCTTGCGGGTCTTGTCGCGAGCCGATCGCTCGCCAATGACCTTGCGCGTGCGCAGCAACGCCTCGACGCGAGCCCGCAGCTCTTCGGCGTCGTAGGGCTTGCCCAGGTAATCGTCGGCGCCGCTACGCAGGCCCTCGACGCGAGCGTTCACCGAGTTGCGGGTGCTGACCATGATCACGGGCAAGTAGCTGCCCTGCGCCTTGGCCTTCAGGATGCGACACGTCTCGAGCCCCGTGAGGCGAGGCATCACCACGTCGAGCATCACGAGGTCCGGTCGATCGCGGGCAAACACCTCGAGTGCCTGCTGACCATCGACCGCTTCCATGACCGCGTACCCGGCCTCCTCCAGCGCTACGCGCGCTGCTGCGCGCTCGACCGAAGAATCATCGGCGACGAGGACTTTCGCGCGGGGCGTGTTCATGAGTCCGGGCCATTATGGCCGTTCTGAGCGCGGGCGGACAGCCCAACATCACATGGCCGGCCGATCCCCCTCGACTTCGAGCGGCCCAGATGCGAGTCAGCGCTCGCTCCGGCCCCGCGCGCTGGCTTGACAGTGAAAGATGCCTCCTCTAAATCTCTGCGTCCCATGGGTACCCACTACCCCAACCCGGCCGAAGTCAAGCGCGAGTGGTTGCTCGTCGACCTCGAGGGGCTGACCGTCGGTCGCGCCGCATCGAAGATCGCCAGCTTGCTCCGCGGCAAGCACAAGCTCGTGTTCACCCCGCACCTCGATGTCGGCGACTTCGTCGTCTGCATCAACGCGGACAAGGTCGTGTTCACGGGCAAGAAGCTCGACCAGCAGGAGTACCACCGCTTCACCGGGTACGTCGGTCACCTCAAGACCCGCACCGCCCGGCAGATGCTGGACATCAAGCCCGAGGTCATCATCGAGAGCGCCGTCAAGCGGATGCTCCCGAAGGGGCCGCTGGGCCGCAAGAGCTTCAGCAAGCTCAAGGTCTACGCCGGGGCCGAGCATCCCCACGGCGCCCAGAATCCCAAGCCCCACTCGCTCTGATCCCTAGATCGAAGACTGCTGCGATGGCCCAGAATCAGATGAAGTACTACGCCACCGGTCGACGCAAGACCTCGGTCGCTCGAGTGTGGCTGATGCCCGGCGAGGGCAACATTCACATCAACCGGCGCGACGCCGAGCACTACCTGACCCGCTCGACCAACATGAAGTTCGTCGAGCAGCCGATGGTCGCCACCGACACGCGTGACAAGTACGACGTCTGGGCGACCGCACGTGGTGGTGGTCTGTCGGGCCAAGCTGGCGCCGTCCGGCTCGGAATCGCTCGCGCGCTGCTTCGGGTCAATGGCGAGTACCGCGGCCTGCTCAAGGCTGCCGGCACCCTGACCCGCGATCCTCGCAAGAAGGAGCGCAAGAAGTACGGCCGCAAGGCCGCCCGCGCTCGCTTCCAGTTCAGCAAGCGCTGATCAGCTAGAGCTGGTCACCCCCGACGCGAGAAGGCCTCCCACAAGGAGGCCTTCTTCATTTGTGGGATCTCGCTAACTGACGGGCCGAGAGCCGCGATCACGGGCAGGGATCGATCACGTTCGGCGGCGGCTCACAGGCCTCCCAGCCCTCCTCGGGTAGGCACGTGCTCGGGAACTCATAGGGAGTGTCCGGCTGTCCGAGCATGCAGCCGTACGAGATCACCTGGTCGCACGGGAGCGCGAGCCCACAGCCAACGAAAGCTGGCTCGACGACGATGCAGGCCTGATCGATGACCATGACGATCGGCCTAGCCGTCCGCGGGGCGCACAAGAGGTTGCTGGCCGTGCAGCTCGCCTCGTCGAGCCCGGCGCAGGGGCTCGGGCCGCAGTACAGGTGCTCGGCCCAGCAAGCGGCCGGATCCTCGAACACCTCCGGGCAGTCGGTACCCTCGCACGCGCAGCCGTAGAGCGGCTCGCAGTTGTTGCCGGTCCAAGCGTAGCCGAGCAACGACTCGCAGGCGCCCTGCCCCTCGGCGCCTTGCGGTGTGCAGGGATCGCTGCCGGTGTCGGTCTCATCCGTCGCGTCGGTCTCGTCGGTGGTCGGCTCGCCATCACCATCGCCGGTCTCGCTCGGATCGCCGTCGCCGTCGCCCTCGCTCGTGCTGGAACCATCGTCGACGAGCTCATCGCCGCTCTCGTCGAGATCTCCCGAGACCTCGTGGCCTGGGCCGATCGCTAGGGGATCGAGCAAGCAAGCGGACGAGCTCGACGAAGCGCAGATCGCGAGCCCCAGCAACGCCGCGCGAAGGGTGGGCTGGGACCGACGGACGTGGAGCGCCCCCCCGAGCTGCCAGCGTCCGCCGGTCCCCGACCACATTGCCGTCGCCGTGGGTCGTGCGAGGCGGGGCGTCACGGCACATCCCCGCCTTCGATGGAGCTCTCGTGCTCGTCCAAGCCACAGCTACCCCGCACGCGGGGGCCGAGCACCGCCCGCGGGTGCGCGTCGACGAACGCCCGTGCACGGGTGCGCCCGAGCTCGAGCTGACCGCCCTTGCACGCCGCGATCGCCTGCAGGGCCTCGCGCTCCTCCGCAAACACCCCGTTCGAGAAGCTCTCGGCGTGCTCGTCCAGGGACTCGAGCGCGAGATCGGCTCGGCCTTTCGCTAGCGCTGCGTGGGCTTGCTCGATCAACGCTCGCTCGCGAGCGAGCTCGCTGGTCGAGATCGGCGGATCGCTCGGGGTCGAGACGAGCGGCTCGCTGCTCGAGCGGGTGCGGGAGCGCGTGCGCGTGCGGTCGGATCGCTTGGTCCCGATCGCGGAGGTCGACGATGGCGGCTCGGGTAGCGGCGAGGGGCCGACCAAGGCCTGCGACTCGACCCGCGAGGGGGATGCGATGACCGGCGAGGGACTCGCTGGCACGGGCTGCGGTCGGTGGCTCGCGTCCACGCTCGTGCTCGGCGACGTCGATCCTGCTGGTGCTGACTCCGGCGATCGCTCTGGCGATGGTCGACCGAGCAAGACCAGCGCGACGCCGGCCGCGACGAGCACACCGACCCCCGCGACGACGCTCGGTCGAGCGAAGGGACGCGTGGCTCGACTGGCATGCGTCCATACGTCCGGCGTGCTGTCGAGCGACGGGCCGCCGTCGTCGCCGGGTCCGATCCCTCCAGCGAGCTTGGCCCACACGCGCTCGCGGCTGTGGGCCGGCATCGCGTGGTTGTCACGATAGGCCGCGAGCATTGCCGTCGCGCGGGCGTCGAGGGGCGCTTGGGGTTCGAGGTCAACCGGCTCGATGGTCATGGTGTTGATCCAGGTAAGCGCGGAAGTGCTTCCGAGCCGTGCGAAGACACGTGTAGACGCGGTTGAGCTCGAGCTCGAGCGCCTCGGCGATCTCGGGCCCGCTGAGCCCTTCGATATCGGACAGCTCGAACACCAGACGCTTGTCCTCGGGCAGCTCGGCGAGGAAACGCTGGATCACCGCTGCTGCCTGGGCGCGACGCAGGTGCTCTTCAGGGGTGTCGGGATCGGCCGGCCGCACGAGCTCGAGGCCGAGCTGCTCGCGACGGCTGGCTCGCTCGCGTCCCCGTCGGAAGTTGGCCGCGACCCCCCGAGCGATACCCCACAGCCATGCTCGCGTCGACGAGCCCGCGTCGAAGTCGGCGAGCCGCCGCTGAACCACCATGAAGACCTCGTGCACCACGTCCTCGGCCTGCGCCTCTGGGACGCCGAAGCGCTGAACCGTCCGCCACACGAAGTCGGCGTGGTCCCGATAGATCCGCGCGAGCTCCCCGCCCGGACTGTCTTCATGGGTCCCGCGAGCCCCCTGTCCTTGTCGGGCCCCCAGGGCTCGCGCGCTCATGCCTTGGACCTCCGCGGCATCATCCAGGCTTGTCCGCTGGATCGCTCCGCCAGCGTTCGCTACTCGATCGAACGCGTGCGATCCCGCCGGATCGCCAAAAGCGTAGCTCTAGTCCGACCATGACCTGGGCGCCAAAGCCCACCCGCACCAGCAAGCGCCCCTCGTCGGTCGCAAATGCGGGGCGAGTCAGCGGAAGCACGGCGTCTGCTCGGAGCATGAACCCCACCCACCCTCGCGCGGAAGCGGGCACTGCGATCAAACCCAGGCCCGGTGCGAGCGAGACGAAGGGTGCTCGCGCTCGGCGTCCGCCCTGCGTCCGTCCTTCACCCTCCATCACGCCCACGTCGAGGCGGACACACAAGGGCAGCTCGAGCGAGCTTCGCCCGATCGACACCGTGGGGACCCCGCAACCGGCGAGACCGAGCCCCCATGCGTGGTAGCGGCCGAACGAGATCGTGCGGGGGATCCATAGATCGAAGCCGACCTCGCTTCGCCAGCCGGGGCCGTGGAGCGAGAGGTTGGAGGTGACGCGACTGGTCGCGCCGGGCAGAGTTGCCAGGCCGACACCACCGAGGGCAGCCAGCCCAAGTCCCACGCGTCCCCTCCGCAGCTCCCGCTTCGAGGCTGGCCTGGAGGACTCCCGGTCATGCTCGGGGGACTCCCGGTCGGGCTCCGGGGACTCCCGGTCGGGCTCCCGGGACTCCCGGTCCAGGCCATCACCCTGAGAAACTGCGTTCGGATATGAATCACGTTCAGTGTCGATCTCGCCGACCCCGCCGTGGCCGCCGCCGCCCAACTCACTCTCGTCGACCTTGCCCGCCCCGTGACCGCCGACGCCCCCTTCCCCGCCATCCGCGTTGGAGCCGCGGGCGAGCAGGTCCGGATCAACCGCGAGCGCGACGATCAGCGCGACGCCTTCGGCCAACTCGGAACAGCTCAGGTCCTCGAGCTTGCGCACCCCAGGAGGATGCTCTCCAGACCGCAGCGAGAGCTCGACCGAGAACCCCTCGTCCTTCGTGACCACCGCGTCGACCTCGAGCAAGGGTGCGTCGCCAACCGGACCCACACCGAGCAGCGCAGCGATCCGTGCCTCGACGTGGCTGCTCGTCGGACACTCGTCGGGCGCCGTCCAGCGCAATACGAAGCGCTCCTGCTCGCGAGCCGACTCGCCTGCAGGATCCGGAGGCACGAAGCCGAGACCGATCAACGCGAGCAGACCTGCGAGCACCCTGGTCCCCCACGGCGTGGACTCGTCTCGTTCGCGAAGGACCCGTCCAGCGGAGCGCGAGCGAGGCGAGGCATGGGCCCGATGGTAGCGCCCGAACGGCCCAGCGCGACCTCGATCGCGCGGGGCCGTCGGCCAAACGTACAGCAAAATCGGGCTTCAGCCGGCCTTGCCTGCGCCTTCGACAGGAGCCGCCGATCCATTCGTACCCGTCGGATCGGTCGGCGTCTCGGGGATGCCCACGACCGACTGATCTCCGATCACCTCGAGCGAGCCGGGGCAGGTCAGCGCCTCGAGGAATGCGATCAAGTCGGCGATCTCCTCGTCGGTCAGGTTGGTGTTGCGAAGGTTGCCGTCGAGGTTGGAGGCCTTGCCGTTGCCCCCGCTGGCCATGAACCGGACCGCCTCTTCTAGCGTGGCCGTTCGCCCGTCGTGGAAGTAAGGGGCCGTCTTGGCCACGTTGCGAAGCGTTGGCGTGCGGAACTTGTAGTTGTCCGCCTCTTGCTCGCTGATCTTGCCGCGGCCGAGGTCGGCGTCGGAGATCGGCGCGCCGGTCTCGTCGTGCGCGAGGCCAACGTAGTGAAAGAGCCCATCCGAGAACGTATCGCCCGCGTGGCAGCTCGTGCACGAGGCCTTGCCGCGGAACAGATCCCAGCCGCGCTTGGCCGCGTCGCTCATCTCGCCCTTGTCGAACGCCGTGTCCCCACACAAGAGCGTGCGCTCGTAGGCCGAGAGCGCCTTGGCAATGTGCTCGGGCGTGACCGCCTCACCCTCCTTCAAGCCGAAGACCTGCTGGAACTGCGCAGCATACTCGGGCAGCGCAGCGATCTCGGCAGCCTTGCCGGCGAGCTGATCCTCGGGCACGCCCATGTTGCCGCCCTTCCACGCCCCGATCGCCTGCTTCTCCAGGGTGGCCGCGCGACCGTCCCAATAGAGCCCGTTGGTGTACAGCCCGACGTTCCAGATCGTCGGCGTGTTGCGGGTCAGCGGCTTGTCGCCGGGCCCCAGCGCGAGCTTGCGACCGTCAGCGTTTCCAAGCTCGTTTTGGTGACACGAGTAACAGCTGCGCGAGCCATCGACGCTCAGCCGCTTGTCCATGAAGAGCTGGTGCCCGAGCGCCACCTTCTCGGCGCTCATCGGGTTGTCCTCCGGCACGACCGGCGGCGTATTGATGCCCGCCGGCAGCTTCCACTCCCAGCCCGCAGGCTCACCCGCGTCCGGCTTGCCCGCGTCCGGCTTGTCCGCGTCCGGCTTGTCCGCGTCCGGCCTGCCCGCGTCCGGCCTGCCCGCGTCCTTCTCGTGCGCCGCTTTTTTGGGGTCCTTGTCACCACCACCGCAAGCGGGCGCGAGCGCGAGGAGTAACGCGAGAGTGAGCGAGCGGCGGATCTGCACGCGGAGATCGGTCATGGCGCGGCGACCATAGCCCCTCGAATGGGAGCTAGCCAACCACAGCGCCGAGCCTCGCTTCGGCTGCTACAGTCCGCCCGCGTGAGCAGGGACGACTCGCCCAGCCCAACCGACGCCCGCGTGCCCGCGCCTGCTCGACCACACCGACGCGAGCGTCGTCTGAGCGCGGCGCTGATCCTCGGTGCGATGCTCGTCGCAGCGCTCTTGCTGCTGCCTGGCCTCGGCGAGTTCGGCTTGGCTACTCGCGGTGAGATCCCAGCCCTCGACCGAGCGCTCGCCGAGCTCGGGGTCCCGCGCTCGGGCCTGATCCGAAGCCCCTGGTTGCCGGACCGCTTGCGGTCTTGGTGCTTCGCGGCCTTCGAGCAACGGGACTGGGCGCTGCGGATCCCCGGGGCCCTCGCCGCCATTGGCCTCGTCGGGCTCGCGGCGGCGTGGGGCCGCCGACTCGGTTGGTCGCTGCCACTCGCCTTGCTCCCACCCGCCTTCGCCCTCGCGTTGCCGCTGCTCGTGGTCAGCGGACGCACCGTGCTCGGCAACCCGACCGGCGAGCTATGGGTCAGCGCCGCGCCGCTCGTGCTGCTCGAAGCCGCCGACCGCTCGCGTCGTCGCTCACCGCTCGCTCGCGTCGCACTGCTCGGGTTGGGCGTGGTGCTGATCGTGGCAGCCGTGGCCTCGCTAGGGATCGTGCTGGGTGGCTGCCTCCCGCTCGCGCTGGTTGCCCTGGCCGATGTCGCCCGAGCGCCGCGCAGCAGCGGCGAGCCAGTCGCGTCCGAGCCCGCGCCTGGCAATCACGTCGCCGACCTCCCGCGGCCCTTCGTGATCGCTGCGTGGTGTGGTGCGTGCGTGACGGGCTTCGTCGGGCTCTGGCTGGGCTGGAAGCAGGGTGAGGGCTACATCCCCTTGCTCGGCGCGGCCAAGGATCTCGCGCGCCTCGAAGATCCCACCACCGCCGATTTCAGCGCTGCGCTGCAAGCCTTCGGCTACCAGACCTTCCCTTTTATCGGTCTGCTGATCGCTGGCATGCTCGCGCCCGGTCGCGCTCGGATCCCCGCGCTGTGGCTCGGCGCTGCGCTCGTGATCGGGAGCGTGTGGAGCTTGGTCTACGGTCCGACGCCGCTGCCGATCACAGTGCCGGCGGCCTTGCTCGCTACCGCCGCGATCGAGCGAGTGGTTGATCCCCGCGAGCCGATCGCCGCGCGGCGCTTGGTCGTGCTGTTGGGGGTGCTCGGTGCGTTGATCGTGGGCAAGGACGCCGTGCGCACGCCCGAGCTGGTCGCGGCGCCGCTGCTCGACTTGCCCGCGCTCGAGTTCCCCGGCGAGCGCCTCGACGCCGGGGACCGACTGAAGGATCTCGCCGAGCGCATCGCTTTGGTGCTGGTGATCGGTTTGTGGATCGCGCTGCCCAGCGAAGATCAGCTGCGCTGGCGGGCGACTCGTCCGCAAAGCAACTGGCTGCGCGGCTGGACGCGAATCGAAGCCGCGCTCGATCGACTCCTGACCGCCGAGCGCGAGCGCTCGGGGCTTGCTCGCGTGCGTCGCAATCTGCCCGTATTGCTGGTCGGATTGGTGCTGGTTGGACAGAGCTGGGCGTATGGCCGTGTGTTGCTGGCCGAAGTTGGCGAGCAGTTGTCGATTGCGGGACCACTGCGACGGTGGGCTGCGGCGGTCGAGGTGGGCGAGCTCCCCGCCGCCCCCCTGGGTCTCCACCGGATCCGTGACTCCGGGTTAGACTTCTACGGCCCTGGCGCGAGCAACGAGGTGTTCATGGGCAGCCGCAGCGAGCTCGATCAGTGGCTGTCTGCCGACGAGCCGCGAGTTGCGCTGATCCGCCGCAGCGACCTCGCATCGGCCCACTCGTCCGCGCGCGCCCAAGGGCGCGCTCTGCACGTTCTCGATGATCGGCACTGGGACTATGTGATGGTCGCCAATCGGCTCCCCCGGGGGTGGAAAGATCAGAATCCGTTACTTCCGGTCGTCCTCGACGACCCGCCGCAGCTCGCCCACGCGACACGTGTCAGCTGGGGTCACGTCGAACTGATCGGCTGGGAGATCGAAGACGATCTGCACCGTGGCAGCCACACAATCTTACACATGGTGTTCAAGGTCCACCGGCCGTTACCGACCGGCACACAAATGTACGCACGCCTACAGCGAGGCAAGCTCAGCCGCGTTGGTGCCGAGCCACACGAGTTGACCGAGGGTCTTTACCCCCCCAACTACTGGCGGGCCGGCGACTACATTCATCACCGCTATCGGCTCGAGATCCCGACGGTCGAGGTGCTCCCTGGCGAGCATGAGTTGATCGTCGGCATGCGCCGCTCGGAGAAGAGTAACCTGACGATTGCTGTACCCGAAGGCGACGAGGGAGAGTTCGGAGTAGTGATCAAGGGCAGCAAACGGGAGTTCGCGCAGATCGGTGTGGTCGAGATCGCATGGTGAGCTCCGCAAGCACCTTCGATGCACTCCGTCCGCTAATAGTCCTTCTCCCATGGCGCCAGAAGATGCGACCGGGAGTTCTTGGGGCATCGACCAAACGCCAGAAGATGCGACCGGGAGTTCTTGGGGGGCATCGACCAAACGACCAAACGTGTCCGAGAAACCAGGATCGCGGGCCGCGCAATTTCCACAATTACCTACTCACGCATCCCCCGCCGCACAAGCTCTCCGAGCAATTCCTGCTACCCGCCAGCTAATAGCACCCCGAAGCTGTCTCGCCTTCCGATTTCGGTCGCGAGGAATCATGCATTCCACTGAGAATGCAGCAAAGCAGCGTCGCAAAAGGATCAACAAGGCGCGGTAGGGAGCCCTAGCCTAACGCACATCCAGTACGTACCGGGTGGCCACTCTACGTCACGCTCGTTGGCTAAGAACCTCTCCCGGGCCTTTTGGTACCGCTCGAGCCACAGCTTATTGAACTGTTGTGCCGCCATACGGACCCACCGGCTTCGCGCTGCAACTAGCGAGCTACCGGGCGAGTCGGCACGCGGAGTCGGCGGGCTGTCGTTCCAGTGTTGTCGAAGGACCCGATGCATCGTGAGGGGTTTGACCGATTCGGCTTTGCTCAATTGTTCCTTCTGTCGCACTCGGTCCACAACCAACTGCATTACTGCATCATCGCTATGTTCTTGATAGATTTGAGGGCGCACGATTCGCAGCGTCGCATTGCTCGGCATGTCACGACCAAAAAAACCCTTTGGCCGCGCCACGACATGGCGATGACCAAAGCGCCACCTGGCACTGCTGGCCCCTTCCCACTCGTTCGCATGCCCAACCAGCCTCGCGGATACCGGATTCGCAACCGTATAGGCGATCGCATCGAGCACGGTTTCTTCGTCGGCTCGCTCAACCCGGCTCGGCGGCTCAGCATCCCAGAAATGACCCGATCGACCCCGCAAGGCATTGATCGATCGGGCGAGCAAAGAGTTGAGATACTGTTCAAAGTCGGGGACCCTGCCCTTGTTATCCGTCACAACCAGATGGTAGTGATTGCTCATCGCAACGAATGCGTGGAGATCGATGTCGAATTTTGCGCACGCGACCGCAAGTAGATACTCAAAAATCTGTGTCACCGTTGGATCGGGTCGCATGAAGAACCGCCGCTCGGAGCAACAGCGGGTGAGGATGTAGGTACGACCGGGGAGGACACAACGTGGACGCGTCATACCCCCTTGTCGGCCGTCCAGGGACACCCTTGCACAGCCAGGCAGATGCGTTCCAGGACACAGAAATGTGAGCCCGCAAAACCTGGGCAACGTTTCTGCGCGTCACGGAAAATCAACTCCGGGACCGACGAAAACCGGCGAAATGGACGCGAGGAAGCACTCACTGAGTGCTTGCGTGTTAAGCGCAGCCCGTCACGGTGACGGCGCGGTCGGCTCATGCGATGCTCCATCGGTGCCCCGGCGCGCAGTATCGGTTCTCCTCCTTCTCATGCTCGCCACCTGCGAGCAGAAGTCCAACCTCGAGCAGTACGACACCAAGGCTGATCAGCCTCCTGTACCGTCCCCTAGCGAGAACCCTACACCCTCTGCACCATCGGAGAGCACCGCCCCTGAGACCAAGTCTCCATGGCCGGTCGATGACCTCGGCATACCAGTCCCCCAGTTCGACGGGCACGCGCCTCTCATCTCGGGTGGCAGCGACGCCAACCGCACGACCCTGCGCCTCGCATTGGCCGACGACACCCGCTACCGCATCACGACGATCGGTATGCTCTTCCTCCCATTGATCGAGAAGCCGACCGGCTTCGCTCGCGAAGAGGAGGTCCAGCTTACCGACTGTGACGGAAGTGAATTGACCCGGAGTTGTCGGATCGTCCACACGCACAACAACTTCGAAGGCGAGCCGCCGACCGGTGCCGGACTCGAGGCAGAGGAGCGGCAGGTATCGGCCCTCACCACGACCCACCGCCTCGACGCGACTGGGTTGCGGCTCGGAGCAACCGAAGTCGAGGGGCCAGCCGAGCTGCGCGATGCCCCGCCGGGGCAAGCTCTCGCCCACGCTCATCGGATGTTCTGCCTGCGCCTACCTTCAGAGGCCGTAGGCGAGGGCGCAACCTGGAAGGACGTCTGCAGCATGCGTCAGACCGGCGCTCTCGTTACCCGAGAGGTCACCTGGAAGCTCGAGAAGCTCGAGGACAGTCCTGACGGCAAACGCGCGCAGCTTCGCTACGCCGGGAAGGTCTGGACCAAGGACAAGCAGGGAATGCGCACGGGCCGGATCGAAGGCAGCCTCCTGTTTTGGGTCGATGCAGGTGAACCTCACCTCCTGCGGGAGCGCATCGCCTTCGTCATCGACTCGAGCAAGGGGCTCGAAACCGCCACTGACTTCCGGTACCAGTTCACCAAAGTAGGAAGTGACGGGGAAACCCTGCTCCGGACCGACGGCAAGCCCTTCGCTCAGCCACCTGTGCTGCTCAACGACACCCGTGGGGCACCTAGCGGCTCAACCCGCGATGGTGAGCTGCCCCCGCAGTCCACCCAGCCTAAACGCCGACCCTGAGTCTTTTCTACCCCCGAGCCGGTCGTCCACAGTGATACCCTTCCGCTCGGACCAGGAGCGAGCATGGGCTTTTCCGACAAGATGCGTGAAACCCTCGGCACCGTTGGTGCCCGCGTTTCGGTGTTGGCAGACAACGACGGCTGGGCTGCCCGCGTGGCTCCCGGAGAAATCGCCGCCACCAAGATCAAGATCACCGGCGGCACCGCATCAGCCAAAGTCGAAGGGCTGGTGATGCGGGTCATCGTGCGGCATCGGCACTGGACCGACGGTCGTGGCATGGCGCTGACTGATGCTCAAGCCAACGAGCTCGACAATCGCCGCTACCTGACGCCGAGTTGGAGTCGCGAGACGGTTCAACAGACGCGTGTGGAGATCGATCGCGAGATCGAGCCAGGAGAGGAACTGGAGCTCGAAGTCGCGGTTCAGGTTCCGGAGCACTGCGATCGAACCCAACCGGCGTGCACGATCACACTGCACACGCAGATCGACATTCGGGGCCAGATCGATCCTACGGCCACTGGCAAGCTCCTCGTGGCCTGAATCGGGAGGACCGGAAGTCCTGAGCAATGGTCAGGGGCACTTGACCATTCCAGCAACGCTGTACTGGACCTCGCACCGAGCATCCGACCGGAAGTTCCCGTGAAGCGGAACCGGGGAGGCAATCGGAGCTAGATGCGCACGAGCATCTTCCCGATCTTCTCACTCCCCCCGCCAACCAACTCTCGGAGCGCATCAGGCAACGTGTCGAAGCCCTGACGCTCCCACGTGCGCTGCTTCAGCTTTCCTTCCGCCAACCACCGACCCAACGCGTCTACGGCCTCGGCGAAGCGAGGAATGTAATCGAGAATGATGAACCCCTGTACCCGCAGACGCTTCATAAGGATCTGCGAGAAATTGGCGGGACCCCCGATCGGTTGGCCAGCTTGGTTGTAATCCCCAATTAGCCCGCACACCGAGACGCGTCCGTACAGCTTCATTCGTAGCAGCACGGCGGCCAAGATCGCGCCTCCGACGTTCTCGAAGTACGCGTCGATTCCTTCCGGACAGAGGCGATCCAGGGCTGCCCCGACGTCTTCGTTGCGGTGATCAATGCACCCATCGAAGCCCAGTTCCTCGGTCACGTAGCGACACTTCTCGGGGCCCCCAGCAATCCCGATGACCCGACACCCCCGGATCTTGGCAATCTGTCCGACCAAGCTGCCGACCGACCCTGCAGCAGCGCTCACCACCACGGTTTCACCGGCCTTCGGATCCGTAATGTCCAGCAAGCCGAAGTAAGCCGTGAAACCCGAGGTCATGCCCATGACAGAGAGGGCCAGCTCGGCGCTCACCCCCGGGGCCAACTTGCCGATCATCATCTCCTCGGGACTCCCGGTCGGGTGCGTCTGCCATCCCATGATGCCAACCACCTCGTCCCCCACGGCGAACCGGGAGTCATTTGAACGCTCGACACGGGCGGCGCCGATCGCTCGCACGACCGTCCCGAGCTCGATGGGCGGCAGGTACTGCGGCATGTCGCTCATCCAAATCCGCACCGTCGGATCCATCGACATCACCGTGACCGCGAGCTGAACCTCACCGGGGCCAGGCTCGCGGATCGGCACTTCGCGTAGCTCGAGGTCGGAGTCGGCCAGCTCGCCGACGGGACGGGACCGGAGGATGAACTGTCGGTTGTTGGGCATGTGCACGATCGCTACCACGAGCGCCGACCGGCCCGCTGGTACGATGACGGCATGCCCTCGTCTCGAGCTTGGTCCCTCGCTGCTCCCTCGACGCTGCCGCTCGTTTTCGCGCTCTGGCCTGGTCTCGCCCAGGCCAGCCGTGTCGTCTACATCAACACCGAGCCGGTCACCGTCACCGCCGGTGCGACGAACGACCCGAGCACCGACACCATCAACGTCAACGGCTTCACGACCACCGAGATGGATGGGTGGACCGGAGCGGCGCCCGAGCAGATCGAAGAGCTGCTCGATCTGCTCAAGCAGACCACGCTCCCCCTACGACGTGATCTTCACGCTCGAGCGCCCAGCCGCGGGCCCCTACGACATGATCGTGTTCGGCAGCTCCGAAGATCACTCGAGCGCATTCGGAGGCTCGTGCTCGGTCCAAGTCGGGCTGTCCGACTGCAGCGATGATAGCGGGGTTCAATCAGCTTCACCTTCTGGGGCTGCCTGAGCGCCGACAACCAGCTCGACACGCGGCGCGTCGCCTTCCACACACTCGGGGCGCTGGGTTACGGCTGGGGCCTCGAAAATGTCGGCGCCTCGGGCCAGGTCATGGGCATGTTCACCAACGCGGGGCTGAAGTACGGCGAGAACGGCACCGCGATCTCGGGCACCGCCAGCTGCTCCCACATCGGCTGCCCCGACGGCCAGCAGAACGGCTCGGCCGAGATGCTCGACCGCCACGGCGCGCGGGTCGACGACGGACCTCCGGTGATCGAGCTCGTCGAACCGCAGGCCGGCGACACCGTGCAAGCGCCCTTCGACGTGGTGGTTCGAGTCAACGACGCGTTCGGCGGAGTCACGCCTCGCTCGCGCTGGTCGAGTTCGGCACCGAGCCCGCGGTCGACGATCAATTCCCGTTCGCCTGGAACGGTGTCGACGTGCCCGACGGTGCGCTGACCCTGCGCATCAGCGCAACCGATGCCGATGGCAACGAGGTGAGCACCGACGTGCCCGTGTGCGTGGGCGGACCCTGCGAGACTAGTGACGAGGGTGAGACCGGCGAGACCGGCGAGACCGGCGACGGAGACACGACCGACGAGGCCGGCGGGACCGAGGGCTCCAACGACGAGGTCGGCGACACCAGCTCGGCCAACGAGGACGGAGGCGGCTGCACGACCACCGACGCGGGTCGCAGCGCGCCCTTCTTGCTGCTCGGCATTGCAGGCCTATTCGCGCTTCGTCGCCGCAGCCGGGCCTGAGCGTCGACCGGGAGTCCGCCCGACCGGGAGTCCACCCGACCGGGAGTCCGCCCGACCGGGAGT
>CBFGLP010001502.1:0-2768 GCA_965649595.1 uncultured Myxococcales bacterium
GGAGACACGACCGAGGGAGACACGACCGAGGGAGACACGGCCGAGACCAGCGAGGGCGAGACCGGCGAGGGCAATCAGCATCCGCAGTGCGATACGCCCGCGCCCAATCCACTGCCCGCCCTACCGGAGATCAACACCGACGCCCTCGGAGATCCGCTCTTCGCCGGCTGGCAAGAGCTCGAGTGCGACACGCTCGACGTCCAAACCTGCACCTCCCACGCCGACTGCGACAGCGGAAGGTGTCTGTTCGGCGAGATCGGCTCGGGCGTGTGCACCAACGCCGACGTCGACGTGTGGTGCGACGGCGAGGGCGAGGCTATGAACTTCCTCGGGTTCGAGTGCTTCGTGTGCAGCTCGATCGAGGCCCACGCCAAGGCCTGCTGCGAGGATCTGCCCGGCTTCGACTGCCGGACCTGGCCCTATCCCTCCGACGGTCCGCCGAACTCGGTCTGCGCCCGCCACGAGGACTGCGAGCCCGGGCTGATTTGCGGGTCTCACGTCGGCTCCGGCTACGGCGTGTGTCAGTGCCCGGAGACCAACGACGTCGACCTCCCGGCGAGCTGTTGGGAGTGAGGCCACTCAGCCCCGCACGAGCGCCGGCCAGCGGCCGGGGATCGCTTGGCCGGTCCCGTCGGCTGCGAGCCGCATCGCGCCCGTGAACGCGTTGGCGATGTCGAGCGCGAGCGAGCCGTTCGCAGGCGAGCGATCGCCCGCGAGCCCGTGCAGATGCACGCCCACGCACGCGGCCTGCCAGGTCTCGAGCCCACGCGCGAGCAAGGCCGCGATCGCGCCGGCGAGCACGTCACCCGAGCCCGCGGTCGCGAGCGCCGGGCCGCCGGTCGTACAGATCGCCACGCGGCTGCGATCGGCCACCAGCGTACCTTCGCCCTTGAGCACGACGGTGGCTCCGCTCACCCGCGCGAGCGTCCGAGCGGCCGCGCAGCGATCGGCCTGCACCTGCGCGGTGGTCCACTCAGCGGAGGGATCGAGCCGCGCGAGCAGCCGCGCTGCTTCGCCCGGGTGCGGCGTGATCACCCGAGCTCCCGCGCTGCGCGTGTGCCCGAGCCCCTCGAGGCCGCTCGCGTCCCAGACCATCGAGCGCGGATCCTCGCCATCGAGCACGGGCAGCCGGTCGAGCTGACGGGCGTCGGTCATGCCGGGGCCCACGACGAGCACGTCGGCCTCGGGGATCGACCAGTCGTGCTCGTCGATCGCCAGCATCAGCTCGGGTCGATGTTGGACCAGCGCCGAGCGTAGCTCGGCCGCGAAGCCAGCCAGCGTGACCAACCCGGCGCCGGCCCGCAGCGCCCCGGTCCCGCTCAGGATCGCGGCGCCCGGAGTTCCGCCGCTGCCACCGATCACTCCGACGTGCCCGCGCATGCCCTTGTGAGTGGCAGGTGGCAGACCAGTCAGCGCCCGCGCGACCGCGGCTGGCTCGATCAGCTCCACGCGATCCTCGGTCGTCACGAGGCGGTCCGCCGGGGCGATCAGGCCGATGTCCGCGACGACCACCTCACCAGCGTGCTCGCGGCCGGGCGTGACGTGGAGGCCGGGCTTGCTGCGCTGGAAGGTCACCGTGACCGAGGCTCGCACCGCTCGTCCGGGCACCGCTCCGGAGTCGACATCCACGCCGGTCGGCACGTCGATCGCTATGATCGGCGCGGTGTCGGAGTCGAGCTGGCGCATCCACTCGAGCGCGTCGAGCACGGGTCCGCGTGGCGCCCCGCGGCTGCCGGTGCCGAGCAGCGCGTCGACGATCACGCAGGTTCGGCTGGGCCGACTCGGCAGCACGTCGAGCAGCTCGACGCCGTGGCGCCGAGCCAGCTCGAGCTGGTCCGCGACCGCGGCGTTGTGCTCGGGCGTGACCACGCACGCCCGCACCCTGCGTCCGCGCACGTGCAGCTGTCGGGCGACCGCCAGGCCATCGCCACCGTTGTTGCCCGGCCCACAGAGCACGAGCACCTCGCTAGCGTCGCTCGCCGCCGCGACCCGCTCGACCTCCGCGCTGACACACAGGGCAGCCCGCTCCATCAGCACCGCGGAGGGCATGCCGAGATCGTCGATCGTGTGACGATCGGCTGCCGCCGAGACGCTGGCCGTCCAGAGATCCGCGGGCGCGAGCCGACGCATGCCCGGAGTGTAGGCGAGACACGGCGCGACGATCCGCAGGTGTCGACGTCGCCCTCGATCCTCTCGTGCTGGCGATCCGTGCTCGCTCGGCGAACGTCGATGTTTGCGCCCGCTTCGGGCAGTCCCAGCGTGGACCGCTCGCTAGCGGGCCCCGCTCGTCCCCCCGACTGCACTCAAGACGGCCACGATCTCGGCGCTCGCCGTCTCGCCGATCTCTTCGGCAGCAGCCGCGATCGTGCGCTCGTCTACACCTTCGACCATCACGCGCAACAGCGCCTCGGTGCCCGAGTAGCGCACGACCACCCGGCCCTCCTGCCCGAGCCGCTGCTCGACCGCGGCGATCGTGCGCCGGGTCTGGCTCAGCTCGTCGAGCGGGATCTTGCGCGCGACCGAATAGCCGCGGACCACCTGCGGGTAGCGGGTCATGACCTTGGCCAGCTCGGCCAAGCGCTGCTGCTTGCGGACCATCACCGAGAGCACCATCAGGGCCGAGACCAGGCCATCGCCGGTCGTCGAGTGATCGAGG
Organism: uncultured Myxococcales bacterium; assembly: GCA_965649595.1. GTDB lineage: Bacteria > Myxococcota_A > Polyangia > Nannocystales > Nannocystaceae > Plesiocystis. Next base: position 2,657 of record CBFGLP010001502.1, read on the forward strand.
CAGATCAGGTGGCCCGACTGCTCGCCGCCGAGGTTGCAGCCGAGCTTGCGCATCGCCTCGACCACGTAGCGGTCGCCGACGGCCGTGCGCTCGAGCCCGATCTTGGCTGCGG
>CBFGLP010001503.1:0-3975 GCA_965649595.1 uncultured Myxococcales bacterium
TGCCTGAAGCTGATGGACTTCGGCATCGCGCAGATCCTCGACACGCAGCGGCTCACGACCACTGGCCAGCTGCTCGGCAGCCCTGCCTACATGGCGCCGGAGCTGATCAGCGGCAAGCCGGTCGACAAGCGTATCGACATCTTCGCGCTGGGCGTGATGTTCTACCAGCTGGCGACCAACGAGCTGCCCTTCGCCGGCCGCAACCCGGCGCAGGTGCTCAACCGGATCCTCGAGGGCGACTTTCGCCCGCCCTCGCAGATCGATCCCAAGGTCGACGAGGAGCTCGGCGCGATCATCTCCAAGGCGCTCGCGCTCAAGCCCAGCGACCGCTATCAGACCGCCCGCGCGCTCGCCAGTGACCTCGAGGGCTACCTCGCCACCTACGACATCCAGCCGCGGCCCGAGGAGCTCAGCAACTACTTCGCCGATCCCGAGGGCTACGTCGCCGAGCTCGACGTGCGGGTCTGTCGAGTGCTCACCCGCAAGGCAGCGCAGGCGATGCGAGACGGCCAGGGCGCGCGGGCGCTCAGGCTGCTCGGCCGCGTGCTCGAGATCGATCCCAACGACAGCCGCGCGCGAGCGATGCTCGACAAGGTCCGGATCCGCGGCCAGCGGATGCGCCAGCTCGCGCTGCTCGGCGGCTCACTCGCGCTGATCGGCACGGTCGCGGCGGGCGTCTTGTTGCTGCAGCCCGATCCGCCGCAGCCCGATCGCGTGGTGTCGAACGATCCGGACCGCCCCGGAACGACCACCCACCCGGCCAGCAACTACTATGTGCCCGATCGACTGCCGCAGGCGATCCGCCCGCCGCCACAGGCCGAGACCGAGACCGGCGAGGACGTCGAGTCGGAGGCCGGCGACGGTACGGAAGAGCCGACCGTGGGCGTCGAGCGAACCGGCCCCGAGCGTCCGCGAGACGATACGGTCACCTGCTCGGTCGAGGTCGAAGGGCTGCCCGCCGCCGTGCTCGAGGGCGGGACCTATCGGATCAAGATCGCCGGCCAGCCCCCGCGAGACCTGCCCAAGTCCGGTGAGGTCGAGCTCGAGATCGACGGCGACACCGACGTGCGCCTGCAAGGCGACGCCTACGAAGGGTTCGTCCGCGTCGACCCGCGGACCTGCGCCAGCCAGAGGCCAGTGCTCCACGCCTACACCAAGTCGGCCGACCTCGTGTTCAAGTCGGCGATCCCGCTCTCGCAGATCCTCGTTACCTGCGAGAGCGGCTGCTCGGAGAAGGACAAGAGCGCCGCCCGGTTCCCCGACCTGCCCTTCCCCAAGGGCGACACCGAGCTGGTCATCGAGCTCTCGTTCGCGTCGAAGGGCTTCCGCCAGTCCAAGCCCAAGCTCTACCGACTGCACCCCGGCCGCAATGACGTGTCGATCCCCTTGCTCGAGCGGATCGACCCCGGCGGGTAGCCCGACCCCGGGAAAGTCCGGTAGGCTGGGCGTGCTCAGGAGTCAGGCACCCGCGCCTGAGCTCAGGCAACGGATGCCTCGTCTCTCGCTCAGCGCCCCGACCAGGCTCGCTTGGCTGACGGCCCTCGCCCTGGCGTCGGCGCCAGCGTGGGCCGGCCCGCCGAGCCCCAAGCACGGCCCGGCTGCAGCTCCTGCCTCGCCGCTCGACGACGAGGGTCTGATCGAGCTGGCGATCGACGCGTGGCGCAAGGGCGATTGGACCGAGGTCCGCGACCTGCTCGAGCCGGTGCTGCGCGACAACGAGGGCATCGAGGACCCGACGCTGCGCGAGACCGGGCTTCGCTACCTCGCCGAGGCCACGCTCTACGACGAGGGCCTCGAGGAGAACGAGCGGACCAAGCTGGCCCGCGGCTACGTCGAGCGGCTGCTCGATCAATCGGCCGAGTGGACCCCGCCGAGCGGCCTGCACGGGGCCGCGTTCTACGATCTGGTCGCGCGGGTTCGCCGGGACCGCGAGGCCGCGAGCGCAGCCGCTTGCCAGGATCACCTGCTCGCCTGCGAGACCAAGCTGACCGAGCTCAAGGCCGACCACCGGGCATTGATCGAGCGCGCCAACAACCTCCAGTTCGCTCTCGATAAGGATCAAGTCCAGGTCACCAAGGTCATCCAGCGCAACCGCGGCCTCGCGGTGATCCCCTTCGGCGTCGGCCACTTCACCAACGCCAGCAGCGACCGCAAGTCGCTGCCGATCGGCATCACCTTCTTGTCGCTCGAGGTGCTGACCGGCGGCGCCGGCTTGGGTCTGTTGATCTGGCGCAGCACGGTCGGCTGTCGCCGCACCGCCGGCTTCACGAAGGGCTCGCTGCAATGCGCGGTCGTCGAGGACGAGCAGGTCGCCCCCTTCGAGCGACTCATCCAGGACGCGCGCTCCGCCGAGACCGTGATGGCGGCCAGCTTCCTCGGCTTGGTCGTGCTCGACGTGATCCTCGCGCAGGTGTTCTTCGAGGAGTTCTCGGTCGTCGAAGAAGGCCTCAAGACCCGTGAGCAGCTCGAGGCCGAGGCGGTCGCACCGCCCGAGCGGAGGAGCAAGCGCAAGCGCGAGGACGAGGCCGACGAGCCCGCCTTGACCCCGACGCAGGAGGGTCCGCGCGAGCCTGGCGACCCCCTCCCCGGCTCTAGCTCCGATCCCGACGAGCCAGCCTCCGACCTGGCATCCGACGCCGCCGATGATCCGCAGCTACGCGCCGCCGCGCGGGCGCGCGAGCGACGGTTTCGCAATGCTATCCTGTTGGTCCGTCCGTCCTCGGCTCCGATCCCCTCGGGCGCGGGCCTGGGTGTTCGCCTGGACTTCTGACTCTCGAGCTCACACATGCCCCACCTTCAGTACCCGGGCCCCGACGGCAAGCTCGTCCGCTACCTGATCGTCCGCCGCCTGACCACGCTCGGCAGCTCGCCCGAGAACGACGTCGTCTTGCGCGGACCCGACGTCGACTCGGCCCACGCGACGCTGACCCACGAGCCCGGCCGCTTCCGGCTCGAGTCGACGGCCCGCTCCAACCCCTTCTTCGTCAACGGCAAGAAGACCCGCAGCCACGACCTGCGCCACGGCGACATGTTCGTGATCGGCGACGTCGAGCTCTCGTTCTCGACCATCGACGAGCCGCCGCGCGAGGCGTCGACCGATCGCGACGCGAGCACCGAGCTGCAGCTCGCGGCGATGCGCCGCCTGCAAGAGTTCTCGCGCCTGCTCACCGATCCCAGCGACCTCGACGGCCTGCTCGACGAGCTGATCGATCAGGTCGTCGGGTTGACCCGCGCGTCCAAGGGCTTCTTGGTGCTCGCGGGCAGCGGCCCGCAAAAGTACGAGATCCGGGTCGCCCGCAACCTCGAGCGCCAGCCGGTCGACGATCCCGAGGCGCTGCTCTCGGACGACATCATTCGCGAGGTGATCACCACCCGCAAGCCGCAGATCATCTCGGACGCGCTGCACGACACCCGCTTCCAGACCAGCCTCTCGGTCATCAACCTGCGCCTGTCGAGCGTGATGTGTGTGCCGCTCTTGGTCCGCGGCGAGCTGCTCGGGCTGATCTACGTCGGCAACGACGACATCGTCGATCTGTTCACCCGCGCGCAGCTCGAGACGCTCGAGGTGTTCGCCAGCCAGGCCGCGCTCTTCGTCAAGAACGCCAAGCTGCTCAACGAGCTGCGCAGCGAGACCGTCGAGCTGAGCGAGCGGCTCGAGAACTTCAAGTTCGGCTCGATCATCGGCGCGTGCCCGGCGATGATCGAGGTCTACAAGCGGGTCGAGAAGGTCGCTACCACCGACATCACCGTGCTGATCACCGGTGAGACGGGCACCGGCAAGGAGCTGATCGCCCACGAGATCCATGACCGCTCGCCGCGAGCCAAGGGCCCGTTCGTGACGGTCAACTGCGGGGCGATCCCCGAGAACCTGATCGAGTCTGAGCTGTTCGGCCACGTAAAGGGCGCGTTCACGGGCGCGGTCGCCAACCAGATCGGCAAGTTCCAGGCGGCCGACGGCGGCACGATCTTCCTCGA
>CBFGLP010001504.1:0-2288 GCA_965649595.1 uncultured Myxococcales bacterium
ATCGGCGGCGGCAACATCTTCCGCGGGCTCAAGGCCTCGGCGGCGGGCATGGACCGAGCCAGCGCCGACTACATGGGCATGCTGGCTACGGTCATGAACGCGATCGCGCTGCAGGACGCGCTCGAGCGCCGCGGCGTGTACACCCGCGTGCTCTCGGCGATCGAGATGAAGGAGGTCGCCGAGCCCTACATCCGGCGGCGAGCCACGAGGCACCTCGAGAAGGGCCGCGTGGTGATCTTCGCCGCTGGCACCGGCAACCCCTACTTCACGACCGACACCGCCGCGGCCCTGCGCGCGATGGAGGTCGACGCCGAGGTCCTGCTCAAGGCCACCCGCGTGGACGGGGTCTACGACAAGGATCCGCTCGAGTACCCCGACGCGGTCCGCTTCGACCGGCTCAACTACTTCGAGGTGCTCGCGCGGGGGCTCCACGTGATGGACAGCACCGCGATCTCGCTGTGCAAGGACAACGCGCTCCCGATCGTCGTGTTTGATATGCTGCGCTCGGGCAACGTGCGCAGGGTCGTGTGCGGCGAGGCGCTCGGCACCCTGGTCGCGCCCGACGAACTCCACGTAGAGGGCCGCCGGCCCTGACCCTCGAGAGGCACACCATGATCGAAGACGCAATCAGTCTGGCGAAGGACTCCATGGACAAGGCCAAGGACCGGCTGGGCCGCGAGCTCAGCCGCGTGCGTGCCGGTCGAGCCAGCCCCGCCCTGCTCGACGACGTCAAGGTCGAGGCCTACGGCGTCGCGATGCCGCTCAACCAGGTCGCGACGGTCTCGGCGACCGACGCCCGCCTGCTGGTCATCAAGCCCTTCGACGTCAACAACATCAACGGCATCGAGCGCGCGATCCTCAACGCCAGCCTCGGCCTCAACCCCAGCTCCGACGGCGTGGTCGTCCGCGTCCCGATCCCCCCGCTTACCGAGGAGCGGCGCAAGAGCCTGGTCAAGCAGGTCAAGGAGCACACCGAGGAGGCCAAGATCGCGATCCGAGCCGGCCGCCGCGAGGCCAACGAGTTCCTCAAGGAGGCCGAGAAGGACAAGGCGATCTCCGAGGACCAGCTCAAGAAGGGGCTCGAGAAGATCCAGGAGCTGACCGACGCCTACGTCAAGGCGGTCGACGAGGCTGCTTCCAAGAAGGAAGCGGAGATCATGAACGACTGATCCGCTCTCGAGCGAGGATCAACCCCAAGGCCGGCCCCCGCCGGCCTTTCGCGTTTGTCGACTCGCGCTCGCTCGAACGTCGCCAAGCTCGGCAGCACGAAAAAAGAGGGGCAGCTCCCCAGCTGCCCCTCACCCACCAAACCCGAACGAAGATCACTCCCAGGCCGTCAGCAGATCCGGCTCCAAGGCCACGACCACCGGCGTCTCGACCTCGCACTCGCCCCGCTCGAAGCGGCCCCACGCGAGCACCTGCTCGCCCTTGCCGAGCGGCACCGAGTGGTCGATGTCGTTGCCGTAGGCGAAGCTCAGCTCGCCGAGCCCACGCAGGATCGGGTGGCTCCCGTCATCCCGCCCGAACGCCACGCGATAGTCGTCACCCACGTTGTTGTCGGTCCCGACCCCGCAGGCGATCGTCCCGTTGTCCTGCCACTCGAGGTAGGTCAGCGGCTCCATGAGCTCCGCGCGACCGAAGAAGCGCGCCATGTCGTCGCCTTGCAGCACCAGGCCGCCGCCGCTGGCCCGGTAGCGCAGCAGGGCCGTGTGCGTGTCGGGGTCGTCCATCGGGTGCCCAGGGTTGATGAACCACACCACGTCGTAGCCCTCGACGTCCTGCCAGGTCAGCCCGGCCGAGGGCTCGGCGATCCGCTCGACCGAGTAACCAGCGTCGAGCAGCTTGGCCTCGACGAAGCTGGCGTCATCGGAGTCCTCGCCATAGTGCGCGTCGTCGAGCACGACCAGCACCTTGGTCGACGCCGCGTCGTCGCTCGCCGCGACCCAGCCCGCCGTGTTGTCGATCAGGACCGCCGCGTCGGCCTCGGCCATGCCCGGGTCGTTGCTCAAGGTCAGCATGATCACCGCCGAGCGTCCGGTCGCCTCGCAGCCGAGCGTCGCGTCGATCGTCACGCTCGAGCTCCCCTGCGAGCTCTCGCCGGTCAGGTCCTCGACGCGGATGAAGCCGGCCCCGGTCGGGTCGACCGTGAGATCGTACGCGCTCACGCCGATCTCGTAGCTGCCGGCCTCGCGCGCCTGCACGGCGATGCACTGCGTGACCGAGCGATCGGTGTTGATCATGTGCTTGACCACGTTCGGCCGCTGATCGACGAGGCTGCCGAGGTCCCA
>CBFGLP010001505.1:0-4245 GCA_965649595.1 uncultured Myxococcales bacterium
GAGGGCGAAGATGACCAGCGACTCGATGAAGGCGAGGCCGAGGAGCATCGGGACGAGGACCTTGCCGGCGCTGTTCGGGTTGCGGCAGATACCCTCGAGGGCGGCCGCGACGGCGCGGCCCTGGCCCAGGCCGCCGCCGAGGGCGGCGAGGCCGATGGCGATCGCCATGGCGAAACCGTAGATCGAGCGCTCGGAGCCGGAGGTCTCGGCGGCGCCGGGAGCGGCGAGGACGATCGCGGGGACGAGGAAGGTGAACAGGAAGGAGGCGATCTTGGTGATGTTGCGCATGGGACAGCTCCGAAACGGCCAGGGCCGCGAGGACAGGGGGCTCAGTGCTCTTCGGCGTGCTCGACGGCGAGGCCGATGAAGATGATGGTCAGCAGGGTGAAGACGAGGGTCTGGACGATCGCCACGACCGTACCCAGCAGGAGGAACGGCAGCGGCACCAGCAGCGGCACCATCAGGGCGACCACGCCGACGACCTTGTGGTCGGCGACGATGTTGCCGGTGAGGCGCAAGGACAGCGAGACCGGCCGGGCCAGGTGGCTGACGATCTCGATCGGCAGGAACAGGAAGAACAGCCAGGGGAAGCCGCCGATCTTCGGGCCGAGGAAGTGGGCGAGGTGGCCCATTCCATTCTCCTTGAGACCGACGGCGTTGTAGACCACGAACACGATCACCGCGAGGGCGAGGTTGGTCTTGAGCGTGTCGGTCGGCGGGAGCAGGCCGGGGATCAGGCCCTGGATGTTGTTGACGAAGATGAACAGCGCGAGCGTGCCGACGAAGGGCAGCCACTTGCGGGCGTTGTGCTCGCCCATCACGTCGGCGCTCATGTTGTAGCAAGCGCCGACGAAGCCGTTGGCCATCGCCGCGAGCCCGAACGAGCGGGGCGGGATCACGCCCTGGTTCTGATCCTGCGTGCTCTTGCGGTAGCGCAGCGCGACGTAGATCAGGAACACGAAGGTGAACAGCGCCGCGACGACGTGGAGCAGGGTGAAGTGGGTCTCCCCGAACATCATCCACTTCCAGTCGCGGCCGAGCGCTGGCTCGGCTTGCTCGTTGAGCCGGGCCCAGAACTCGGGCATCAACAGGGTGTAGAACGTGTCGTGGTCGCCCATCTGGCGCTCTCGAGTTGCTTGGTCGGGGCTAGCCCGCTTGTGCGGCTTGGTTGGCCCGGAAACCGGCGATGGCGGCAGCGAGGAGAACGATGAGAATCCCCACGGCCAGACCCTCGGGTCGCGCGGGCATGTACCAGAGGATCATGGCCATGGCAAGCACGAGAACGGCCAATCGGAGCGGTCCTCCGGCGTTTTGCGGGGCCTCTGAGCGAGTTTCGTGAGCTGCCTTCGGGTCGCTCGTGGAGGCGCTCTCGAGCTCCGATTGCAGATCGCCGTCCGCGTCGTCGATCCCCTCTTCAGAAATGAGAGGACCGTCCTCTGAGTGCTCGTGAGCGGGCTCGGCTGCACTGGCGATCATCCGAGCGACCGCACGAGCGAGCAGCAAAAAGTTCGTGGCTCCGAGCAGCGCACCAAACGCGATCGAGTATCCGAGCCAGGGATCGGCGAAAACCCACGCGAAGGCGCAGCAGACGGCCGTGACCACGCCCGAGATCACCAAGGTCTCGCGCACGAGCTGCACACGATCGATCTCGTTGGAGCTCGTCATGTCAGCCTCGCGTCTGATCGGTGGGCCGATCGGTGACGTGCTCCGAGGGTAGCTCGGTCACGTTCGCAGCCTCGCGCGCGTCGAGGGCCGCGAGCTCGCGCTCGTACTGACGGATCGCCCGGACGATCGCCTTGATCGCCGCCCCGATCCCGACGGCGAAGCCGATCAGCGTGGTCCAAGGTGACCAGTGCGTGTAGTTGCTCTCCAGCCAGCGCGCGGCCAGGGTGCACAGCACGATCGCTACCGCCATCTCGATCCCGACCGACGACGCCGAGGCGTAGCGGACCCACGCCGCCTTGCCGCCGATCGCCCGTCGCTGCGGATCGCCGCGGACGTGCTTGTCGATCAGCTCCTCGTGGCGACGCTGCCGCTCGCGCTCGGCCTGCTCAGCCCCAGCGGGGCTGACTGAGGGGGTCGGGTCCATGCCTCGAAGCCTGACCTACAGGCCCTCCTCGACCAGGGCCGCGAAGCTCTGCTCGGCGGCGTCCAAGGTGAGATCGATCGCCGCGTCGTCGTGGGCAGCCGACACGAACGCCGCCTCGAACTGCGAGGGCGCGAGGTAGATCCCGCGCGCGAGCATGTGCTCATGCCAGCGAGCGAAGCGGCGCAGATCGCTGCGCTTGGCGTCGGCGTAGTTCCAGACCCCCTGCTCGCCATCGATGCTGGCAGGACGGAAGAACCCGCAGAACATCGAGCCGACCTGCGTGCCGGTCCACGCGATCCCGTGCGCAGCCGCCCGCTCCGCCAGGCCCTCGCTCAGCCGCGTGGTCGTCCGCTCGATCGCGGCATGCGGGGCGTCGCGCTGGATCAGCTCGAGCGTCTTGAGCCCCGCGGCCACGCTCAGCGGGTTCCCGCTCAACGTGCCCGCCTGGTAGACCGGCCCGAGCGGCGCGATCTTGGCCATGATCTCGTGCCGGCCTCCGTACGCGCCGACCGGCATGCCGCCGCCGACGATCTTTCCTAGGCAGGTGAGGTCCGGGATCACGCCGTAGCGCTCTTGGGCGCCGCCCGGGGCGACCCGAAAGCCGGTCATGACCTCGTCGAAGATCAGCACCGCCCCGTGGGCTGCCGTCAGCTCGCGCAGGCGCTCGAGGTAGCCGGGCCGCGGCGGGACGCAGCCCATGTTGCCCGCGACCGGCTCGACGATGATCGCGGCGATCTGGTCGGGGTAACGGGAGAAGAGCTCGGCGACCGCGTCGGCATCGTTGAACGGGACCAGCAGCGTGTCGCGGACCGTCTCGGCCGGGACGCCAGCGCTGCCGGGGATCCCCAGCGTCGCCGCGCCCGAGCCTGCCGCGACGAGCAGCATGTCCGCGTGGCCGTGGTAGCCGCCCTCGCACTTGATGATCTTGCTGCGCCCCGTGAACCCACGAGCGAGCCGCAAGGCGCTCATCGTCGCCTCGGTGCCCGACGAGACCAGCCGGACCATGCCGCCGCGCAAGCTCGGCACCATCGAGCAGAGCAACTCGGCGAGCTGGACCTCGGCGGCCGTGGCCGCGCCGAAGCTCAAGCCCTCGCGCGCGGCTCGGACGACCGCGTCGACGACCTCGGGGTGGGCGTGACCGAGCAGCGCTGGCCCCCATGAGCCGACGTAGTCGACCAGCGCCACGCCGTCCTCGGTGACCAGGTAGCAGCCGGTCGCCTTGCGGATGAAGGGCGGCTCGCCGCCGACCGAGCCGAACGCCCGCACCGGGCTGTTGACGCCGCCGGGGATGACCTTTTGGGCGGCGGCGAAGAGCTCGCGGCTGCGCGCGCCTGCACGACCGTCACGCTGCTCGCTCATCCTTCGTCCTCCTCGGCGTCCGCTTCGGAGTCTTCGTCTTCGGCCTCTTCATCGCCCTCGTCGAGCTCATCGCCCTCGTCGAGCTCGGCCTCGTCCGCGATCGCCTCCTGCTCTTCGGCCTCGAGGCCCTCCGCGTCGGAGTCGTCGACCCGCGCGAGCCCGGCGACGGTCTCGCTCTCGGCCAACCGAATCAGCCGGACGCCCTGCGTGGCGCGGCCGAGCACGCTGATGCCCGCGACCGGGGTCCGGATGATCTTGCCGCCGGTCGTCACGACCATCAGCTGGTCGGACTCGCCGACCTTGATCATGCCGACGACCTTGCCGTTGCGACTGCTGGCCTTGATCGCCTTGAGGCCCAAGCCCGCGCGGCTCTGCCCGCGATACTCGGCCGCGGGCGTGCGCTTGCCGTAGCCGTGCTCGCACACGGTCAGCAGCTGGATCTCGTCCTCGTTCTCGTTGCGATCGATGACCAGGATGTTGACGACCTCGTCGCCCTTGCGCAGGCCCATGCCCTTGACGCCGCGGGCGGTCCGACCCATCCCCCGGACCTGCGCCTCGTCGAAGCGGATCGCCATGCCCTCGCGGCTGACCATGACGATGTCGCAGTGGCCGTTGGTCAGCTTGGCGTCGATCAGCCCGTCGTCCTCGGCGACGGTCGCCGCGATCAGGCCCGAGGCCCGGATGTTGGCGAACTCCGACAGCGCGGTGCGCTTGATGTAGCCCTGGCGCGAGGCCAGCACGACGTAGTGGTCCTCGTCGACCTCCTCCTCGCGGTAGGCGAGCATCTCGAGGATCTT
>CBFGLP010001506.1:0-1886 GCA_965649595.1 uncultured Myxococcales bacterium
TCCCAGATCGGGAAGTCCTTGGCGAAGTCGTCGACGTAAGCGCGATAGAATAGATCGGCCAATTCGCGGGTGAACTCCGCGTCGTCGCTCTCGCGCACGTGCACGATCCCGCGAATGTCGAGCGCGCCTTCGTCGATCGGCGTGACGTAGATTCGCTGCCGCGCGAACACGTTGGCGTTGCGGACCTGGGTCTCGACGTGCACGTGACCGAGGCCGCGCATGACGACGTGCAAGTGCACGTCGTTGAGCTGACCAGGCATCCCGACGATGTCGCCCGGGGCCTGGAACTCGATGTCGATCGTCAGCATCTCCGCCTCGCGCTCGGGCTTGCCGACGATCGTGGCCCCGCGGCCGTCGTGGACGGGGCCGATGTGGGCGGTGTCGACGGTGTTCTCGAACACCTCCTGCGGGTGCGTGGTCAGGCCCTTCCAATGGACGCTCTTACCGGGGGTCCAGCCGGTGTTGTCCATCGCCGGGAGCGGCCAGGGCTCGCCGCCCTGCGGGTCGTAGAACAGGTAGATGGCGCCGTCCTGCTCGCGCACGGGCCAGGCGTCGAGCTTGGCCTTGGGCGGGATCCGGTCGCTGTAGGGCACCTCGACGCACTGACCCTCGCCATCGAAGCGCCAGCCGTGGAAGGGGCAGCGGATCGTCTCGCCGATGATCTTGCCGCCGTAGCCAAAGTGAGCGCCGAGGTGCGGGCAGTAGGCGTCGACGACGTGCGGCTGACCGGACTCGCCCCGGTAGGCGATCAGGTCACGGCCGAAGTAACGCAGCGACTTGATCGTGCCGGGCTCGAGGTCCTCGGACAGAGCGACGACGAACCAACCTTTGGGCAGACCAGAGAAAGGGAAGCGCTTGGTCGACATCGGGCTCACGGGTGAGGTTCGGGGGACGGGCGGTCGGCGGACGAGCGCTCGGAGATCGGGGCCCCGCGACCGCCGAACACGTCGGCGCCATAGCGACGATCACTGCGGCGGACGGTGTCGTGCAGGCGATCGAAGAGCTGGGTGTGGTGGCCGTAGTTGCAGTGGAAGTGGACGTGGTGATCGTCGTGAAAGCGGTTGCCCGCGTGCAGCGGGAGCGGCCAACGAACCACGATCCCGCAGTGATCGATCATGCCGATCAAGTAGGTGTAACCGACGACCAATATGTAGACGGCCCAGTGAATCGGCACGACCAGCGCGGGCAGCAGCACGAAAAACTGAAAGAACAAGAACTCGAGCGGGTGCACGGCCGTGGTCGTGAAGATGACCGGGGCCGTGTATTTGTGGTGCCAACGGTGCACGTGGCGGAACCACCAGCGCCGATGCAAGAAGCGATGGCTGTAGTACAGGCCGGCGTCGATCAAGAAGTAGGCAGCGAGCGCGCTGACGACCAGCCAGACGACGCCGTGCTCGAGCAGGTCGAAGTAGAGCATCGACCAACCGCCGCGAACCACGTGCCAGGAGAAGATCCCGCCCACGAGCGCGCCCATCGAGATGTTGAAGCCGCCGAGCCAGAACGAGTGCCAGACCAGACGAGTCGGGAGGAAGCGACGCGGCTGGACCTTCCACTGCTCGGCCTGATCGCGGCGGCGGACATAGAAGTGCCAATGGATCAGACCGCCGAGGCCCCAGAAGGTGACCAGCGAGACCAGCCACGAGATGCCGATGGAGAGGATCAACGCGATGACGTCTGGGCTCATGAGATCCTCGGGCGATCACGACACGTGAGATCGAAGCGGACGGCCGGCGGCCGCCCGCTTCGAAGCCCTTCAGCCTGGACGGGCTGACGAAGCCCAGCTCCCTATGCCAGGCATCACCGACAAATGTCAATGACAGATGTCAGCGACCTACATTAGCCTGGAAACGCGGTTTTGAACGGAATTCTGAGCGCCGGTTACGCAG
>CBFGLP010001507.1:0-1848 GCA_965649595.1 uncultured Myxococcales bacterium
CGTCGGTCGGGGAGTCGTCGGTCGGGGAGTCATCCGTCGGTGAGTCGTCGGTCGAGCCGTCGCTGCTCGAAGCGTGCGTGGCGTCGTCGTCCGTAGAGCCCGTATCGCCGACCTCGTCGCTGGATCCACCATCGTCGGAGCAGCCGAGCGAGCCGAGCACGAGACAGAGCGAGGCGAACGAGGCCATGCGGAGCATGGCGAGGATCTAAACACGACTACAGCAGCGGAGCGCGGGGGGACGAGGCCCCAAGCACGAGATCGCGATGAACGTAGCCGACCCGACCAATCAAGCTCGAGGAGGCGTTCACGGCACCGGCGAGAGCCCTCGCGCGGGCGCTCGTGGACGCGGAGCCCCAGCCTGCGGATCCGCAGGCGGTGCGTTGGCTAGCACCACCCAAACCATGTCGAGGCGATCGAAGCGGACCGAGGGCACGACCTCGACCACCTGCGAGTCGACCTTGCGGTCGACCGAGACCACCCGCCCGACCGGGTGCCCCTTGGGAAACAGGTCGTCGACGCCGCTGGTCTGGATCACATCACCCTCGCGGACCGGCTGGTCGCACGAGATGATCCGGACCCGGCACTGATCCTCGCCGAGCCCCTCGAGGATGCCCGGGCAGCGCGTGCTCGCGACCTCGACCGCGATCTTGCTCTCGGGGTCGGTGATCAGCATGACGTCCGAGTGGTTGGCGTGGGTCCGGTTGATCCGGCCGACCACGCCGTCGGGCGCGAGCACGGCCATGCCCGGGCGCACGTACGAGTCGCCGCGGTCGACCGAGATCTTTACTACCCGGAAGAAGGGCGACTGCTCGACGCCGGTGACCGCGGCCGAGAGCAGATCCTCGGGGACCTGATCGCGCATCTGCAGCGCGCGGCGGAGCTGGCGGTTCTCCTCGCGTAACTGGGCAAGCTCGACCAGCTGCCGCTTGAAGTCGCGGGTCTGCTCCTCGAGCTTCTCCTTCTCGTCGAGCATGCGGGCCTGGAACACCCAGCGCTCGAAGAACGAGCCGACCCACTTGGCCGAGTAGGTGACGCCGGCCTCGAGCGGGGCACCGATCCGGTGCACGGCGCGATCGAAGCCGCTCATGTGCTGCGGCTCCTGGATGGTCGAGCGCAGCAGCAGGATCGGAATGCCGAGCAGCAGCACGATGACGGCGCCGCTGCGAATGTCTCGGAGGGAGACGGCCACGGGTCTACTCGAGCGCCACTTCGCGGAGCACGTCGATCTGATCGAGCGCCGCTCCCGAGCCGAGCACGACCGCGAAGTCCGGCTCGTCGCAGAGGAACACCGGCAGCCCGGTCTCCTCGCTGAGCAGCTGGTCGAGGTTGCGCAGCTGGGCCGCGCCACCAGTCAGCACGATGCCCTTGTCGACGATGTCGGCACACAGCTCGGGCGGGGCTCGCTCGAGCACGACTCGCACGGCGTCGACGATCGCCGAGACCGGCTCGCTCAGCGCCTCGCGGATCTCCTCCGAGTCGATCACCACGGTCTTGGGGATGCCCGCGACCAGGTCGCGCCCCTTGACCTCCATGGTCATGACGACCTCGGTCGGGGCCGCGGTGCCGATCTCGATCTTGACCTTCTCGGCGGTGCGCTCACCGATCAGCAGGTTGTACTTGCGCTTGATGTGCTGGACGATCGCCTCGTCCATCTTGTCGCCGCCGACCCGCACGCTCTTGCACGCGACGATGCCGGCGAGCGAGATGACGGCGACCTCGGCCGTGCCGCCGCCGATGTCGACGATCATGTTGCCGCCAGGCTCGGTGATCGGCAGACCAGCCCCGATCGCGGCGGCCATCGGCTCCTCGATCAGGAACACCTCGCGCGCGCCGGCGGCCAGGGCCGAG
>CBFGLP010001508.1:0-1959 GCA_965649595.1 uncultured Myxococcales bacterium
GGCGTGACCTTCTACGAGCTGCTCACCGGCCGCAGGCCCTTCATTGCCGATTCACCGCTGGCGCTGATCCACGCTCACCTGGCCCGCAGGCCGCCGCCGATCGAGCGCGCCCAGCCCGAGGTTCCGGTGCGGCTCGCCGAGCTGGTCTACAAGCTGCTCGAGAAGGCGCCCGAGCGGCGCTATCAGTCGGCTCGAGGTCTTTGGGCCGATCTCGTGGCGATCCGTGACGCGCTTCGGCACGGGCACGACCTGTCGGGGTTCGAGCTCGGGCGCACGGATGTCCCAGCGACGCTGCAGCTACCCCATCAGCTCTACGGACGCGAGCGCGAGCGTGAGCTGCTCCACGCTGCCTTTCGCCAGGTGCTCGAAGGGCAGCCACGGCTGGTGGTGATCGTCGGTGAGCCGGGCGCCGGCAAGAGCGGTCTGCTCGCCGAGCTCGCTGAGCCGGTCCTTGCCCACGAGGGGTACTTCGTGCGTGGGCGCTTCGAGCCGAGCTCGGACGAGCCCTTCTTTGGAATGATCGGCGCGCTCACGGCCTTGGCGGATCAGATCCTGATTGGCGAGCCGGCAGCGCTCGAGCGTTGGCGAGAGATCTTTAGCGAAACGATGAGCGGCTATAGGGCGGCGATCTCCGCCCTCGTCCCTCGCTTTCGTGCGGTATTCGGCGATGTCGGGGTCGACTTGGATCTCCCGCCGGTCGAGGCCCGGAATCGCTTGCTGCTCGGCTGCGAGCGGCTCCTGACCGCGATTGCACGCGCCGAGAGCCCGCTCGTGATCGCGCTCGATGATGTTCAGTGGGGCGACGCGGCCAGCTTGGAGCTGCTCGCGAGCACGCTCGGAGCGAGCGACGAGCAGGCGTCGCTCGCGTTGCTGGTCGTCGTGACGGCCAGGCCAGAGGCGCTCGAGGACGGGCACCCCTTTGCCCGGCTCCTGCTCTCGCTGCGCGAGCGCGAGCGCGAGCCGCTGCTCGTCGAGCTACGAGCGCTCGACCGGGCCCCGCTGAGCGAGCTGGTCGCGGACGTGCTCGGCCGCAGGACCAGCGAGGTCGACTCGCTGGTCGAGGTCGTGATCCGCAAGACCGGCAGCAACCCCTTCTTCGTCCGCCAGTTCCTGCTCGAGCTGGTCGATCGCGGCCTGCTCGTGCGTGGACCGAGCGGCTGGAGCTGGGACCCAGCCGCGATCGAGGCCGCCGCGTTGCCCGAGAACACGCTGACGATGATGACCGCAAAGCTCGGTCGCCTCGACGAGCGCTCGCGCGAGCTGATCACGATCGCCAGCGTGCTCGGCCGGGAGTTCGACCCGCTCGCGCTCGAGCGGATCGTTGGCGGAACCTGGGTTCGTGGCAAGCTGCTCGGACTCGTCGACGAGGGCCTGATCGTCCCGGTCGTCGGGCGCGGGTTCGGGTTCGGGCACGACCGCATTCGTGAGGCCGCGGCGCGATTGGTCGACGACGTACGCCTGCGCGAGCTCCACCTCGCGGCCGCCAACGAGCTGCTCGAGCGGGTCGGGGAGGAGCGATTCGGCGAGCAGCTGTTCGAGCTCGTCGATCACCTCGATCACGGGTTGGGGCTGCGGGCGAGCACGGTCGACGAGAGTGACGCCGGTCCGTTTGCCGAGGCGCTCGCTGGGCTCGAGCCCGAGCGCGTCGACCTGCTGATCCGGCTCAACGCTCGCGCCGGTCGTCGGGCGCTGATGAGCGGAGGCCCGGCCTCGGCGCGCGGCTACTTGGTGATTGCGACCGGCTTGAGCGCGGCGCGCGGACCATTCCCCGGCGAGGGTGACCCGCTGCGGGAGCTAGCGATCGAGGCCGAGCTCGACCTCGCGCAGGCTGACAGCTTGATCGGCGAGCACGCCCGCGCCGAGGCGCGCCAGCTAGCGATCCTCGCGCTCGACCTGAGCGTCGCCGAGCTCGGCAAGGTGGCGGTCGGTCGACTCCGGTCGCTGATCGCGGCCGACGAC
>CBFGLP010001509.1:0-1515 GCA_965649595.1 uncultured Myxococcales bacterium
CCGCGGTCGCCGAGGCCGGGGTGATCGGCAAGCCGGACGCGATCGCTGGCGCGATCGTGAAGGCCTTCGTGGTCGTGAAGGCCGGGGTCGTCGCCGACGTGGCCCTGCAGCGCGAGCTGCTCGCGTTCGGACGCAAGCAGCTCGCGCTGCAGGGTCACGTCGACGTCGACCCCAGCCTTGACGACCACGAAGGCCTTCACGATCGCGCCAGCGATCGCGTCCGGCTTGCCGATCACCCCGGCCTCGGCGACCGCGGGGTGCTCCATCAAGGCGCTCTCGACCTCGAAGGGCCCAATCAAGTGGCCTGCCGACTTGATCACGTCGTCGGCTCGACCGACGAACCAGAAGTAGCCATCCGGGTCGCGCCGCGCGAGGTCACCGGTCAGGTACCAGCCATCGGCGAAGCACCGCTCATAGCGATCGGGCTCGTCGAGGTAAGCGCGAAACATCGAGGGCCAGGGTGTGCGCAAGGCGAGCTCACCCTCGCGCTGCGGATCGTCGGTCGGGTGCACGTGCCCCTGCTCGTCACGCTCGACGATCGCCGCATCGATCCCTGGCAGCGGTCGCCCCATCGAGCCTGGCTTGACTGGCATCGAGGCGAAGTTGGCGATCATGATCCCGCCGGTCTCGGTCTGCCACCAGTTGTCGTGGATCGGCTGGCCGAACGCTTCGATCCCCCAGCGAACCGCCTCGGGGTTGAGCGGCTCGCCGACGCTGGCGATGAAGCGTACGCGCGAGAGATCGTACTGGCGAGCCAGCTCGGCGCCTGCTCGCATCAACATGCGAATGGCCGTCGGCGCCGTGTACCAGACGGTGACCTGCTGCTCTTGCAGGATCGAGTACCAGCGCGGCGCCTCCAGCTCGCCCTCGTCGACGAGCAAGGTGACGCCATTGGTCAGCGGCGCGATGATCCCGTACGAGGTCCCGGTGACCCAACCCGGATCGGCGGTGCACCAAAATATGTCACCGGGCCGAAGATCGAGCGCCAGCTTGCCCGTGACGTGATGGGCGACCACGGCGTCGTGCACGTGCAGCGCCCCCTTGGGCTGGCCGGTCGTGCCGCTAGTGAAATGCAGGAGCGCCGGATCCTCGGGATCCGTTGGCTGGATCGCGTAGTTGGGGCTCGCGGCCGCGAGGTCGGCTGCAAAGCTCGGATCATCGATCAGCAGCACGTGCTCGAGCGTAGGCAGGCGCTCGCGCAGATCGGCGACCTTGCGCTCGTAGAGGCGCCGCGTGGTCACCAGCACGCGGGCGCGACCCTTGCTGAGGCGCGCGAAGATCGGCTCGGGGCCGAACGCCGAGAAGAGCGGACAGAACACCGCGCGGTGCTTCAGGGTGCCGAGCGCGGCGATGTAGAGCTCGGGGACGCGGCCCGCCAGCGAGAACACGGCGTCGCCGGCTCGGACGCCGAGGCTGGCCAACGAGTTGGCGAAGCGGCTGC
Organism: uncultured Myxococcales bacterium; assembly: GCA_965649595.1. Classification (GTDB taxonomy): domain Bacteria; phylum Myxococcota_A; class Polyangia; order Nannocystales; family Nannocystaceae; genus Plesiocystis. The sequence continues at coordinate 1,442 of CBFGLP010001509.1, forward strand.
TCTGGGCGTCGAGCTCGGCATAGGTGAGCTCGCGGATCGGTCCCGGACCGTCTCCATGGGTCCCGCGAGCCCCC
>CBFGLP010001510.1:0-1598 GCA_965649595.1 uncultured Myxococcales bacterium
CTCGCCACGCTGGTGGTCAACAAGGTGCGGGGCACCCTTCCCTCGCTGGCCGTCAAGGCGCCGGGCTTCGGTGACCGCCGCAAGGCGATCCTGGAGGACATCGCCACGCTCTGCGGCGGACGGGTGATCAGCTCCGAGCTCGGCCAGAAGCTCGAGCACGTCCAGCTCGAGCAGCTCGGCCGCTGCAACCGTGTGGTGTCGAACAAGGACACCACCACGCTGATCGGCGGCGCCGGTGATCGCGACGCTATCGCGGCACGCGTCGAGCAGATTCGCCGCGAGCAAGCCGAGTCCAAGAGCGACTACGACAAGGACAAGCTGCAAGAGCGGCTGGCCCGATTGACCGGCGGCGTAGCGGTGCTGCGCGTCGGCGCGTCGTCGGAGGCCGAGCTGAAGTCGCGCAAGGAGGCGTTCGAGGACGCCATCAACGCCACCAAGGCCGCGGTCGCCGAGGGCATCGTGCCGGGCGGTGGGCTGGCGCTGCTGCGGGCGATCGACGCGGTCGAGGTCGAAGCCGAGGCTCGCGACGGCGACATCCGCACCGGCTTGCGCATCCTGGCCCGCGCCCTCGAGGTGCCGACTCGCACGATCGCCGAGAACTCGGGCTTCGATGACGGCGTCGTGGTCGAGCGCATGCGGACCGGCAGCGGCGCGTTTGGCTTCGACGCCGCCATGGGTGTCTATTGCGATCTGGTCGAGGCCGGCATCATCGATCCGACCAAAGTGGTCCGGCTCGCGCTCGAGAACGCGGTGTCGGTCGCCAGCGTGCTGCTGCTGTCCGACGCCACGATGACCGAGCTACCAGAGCCACGCGCCCGCCCGGAAGCCGGGGCGGACTTGGAGTGAGCCCGACGGGCGCTGGCTCGTCGTCAGCCGAGCGAGAGAGATAAGTCGTTTGACTTAATAAGTCATATGACTTAGACCCAACCTCGGAGGTCTTGATGAGCACCGACAGCAGCGAGCAGGTCCTGGACTACCCTTTCCGAGCCCCCAGCCCCTTGGAGCCCTCCGAGGAGTGGGCCCAATTGCGCGATCAATGCCCGATTGCGCATGTTCGCCTGCCCAGCGGCGACAAGGCGGTGCTCCTGACCCGCTACAGCGACGTCCGGCAGGTGCTCTCCGATCCTCGGTTCAATTCGCAGCTCGCACAGGAGGGCGCGGCCAGGGTCTCGGCCAACGACTCGGGCGACATCTTCGCGAGCGAGTCGTCCTCGCTCACGAGCAACGCGAACCATCAGCGATGGCGCCGTCAGTTGAGCAAGTCGTTCACCGCCAAGCGGGTCTCGGCCATGCAGCCACGGATCGAGGCGATGGCCGAGCAACTCGTCGACGACATGACGCGGCAAGGCTGCCCCGCCGATCTCCTGAGCATTGTCGGCTTCCCCTTGCCGATATGGGTGATCTGCGAATTGCTCGGGATCCCGGGGGTCGACCGCAACAAGCTCGCCTACTGGTCCAGCACGATGCTCAACGTAACGCGGTATTCTCGCCAGGAGATCGAGGCGGCACAAACAGAGTTTGGTCAGTACTTCATGGCGCACATCGCTGCCAAGCGGGCCGAGCCGGGGGATGACTTGCTCAGTGATCTGATCACGGCC
>CBFGLP010001511.1:0-6654 GCA_965649595.1 uncultured Myxococcales bacterium
ATCAGGGCGATCAGGGCGATCAGGGCGATCAGGGTGATCAGGGCGATCAGGGCGACGGCGACGGCGACACCGAGGGCACCTGCGATGTGGGCGAGCTCCCCTGCGGCAACAACTGCTGTGTCGAGGGCGAGGCTTGCATGAACGGCACCTGCGTCCCGTCCGATCCCGATGACTGCACGATAACCCCCTGCGAAGGCTTCTCTTACTGCGATCTCGGATCCAAGACCTGCTTGCCGGGTTGCGCCTTCGATGACCAATGCGCCTTTGGGCAGACCTGTGACACCTTCGCCCACGAGTGTGTGGAGACGAGCGGAAGCTGTGGGTGGGATCCTGGCAACTCGTATTACGCGTGCGGGTTCACCGGCGAAGATCCGGGGGGCACCCCGATCGGCTGCCCGCCGGGCCTCGTCCGAGGTGCCGACTGCGGTCAGGTGGACGGCATCGGCTGCTGCGATACCAACGGCAACCTCTGGTATTGCGGCGATGACGGGCAATCGGTGTTCCTGGTGAACGAGATCTGTCGTTGATCCGCTAGCAGGCTGCTAGTCCTTGCGGGCTGCCGCGATCACCTCGCCCGCGCCCAAGCGCAGCAGCGTCTCGGCCAGCTCGCGGCCCAGCTCGTCCGCGCGGCTCGGGTGCCCGGCCTTCCGGGCCTCGAACAGCGGCGCGCCCGAAGGGTCGATGACCAACCCGTGCACGAGCAGCCGCTCCGGTCCTTCGAGCACCGCGTAGCAGGCCATCGGCACCTGGCAGCCGCCTTCGAGCCGGGCCAAGAACCCGCGCTCGGCCGCCGCTACGATCGCGGTCGGCTCATGGTTCAGCGGCGCGAGCAGCTCGGCGAGCTCGTGGTCGTCGCTGCGGATCTCGATCGCCAAGATCCCCTGACACGCGGCCGGACAGAACTCGTCGACGTCGAGGCGCTCGACGATCCGCTCGGCGTCACCGAGCCGCTCGAGCCCGGCGACCGCGAGCAGCACCACGTCGACCACCCCCTCCTCGATCTTGCGCAGCCGCGTCGCCACGTTGCCGCGGATCGGCACGATCTCGAGTCCCGGGTTGAGCCGCCGCGCCAGCGCGCCGCGACGCAGGCTCGAGCTGCCGACTCGGGTCCCCGGTGGGAGCGTGGCCAAGCGAGCTCCGGCTGGACCGATCAGCGCGTCGCGAGGATCGGCTCGCTCCGGCGTGCACACCAACGCGAGCCCCTCGGGCACGCTGCCCGGTAGGTCCTTCATGCTGTGGACCGCGAGGTCGACCTCGCCCGCGAGCAGCTGCTCCTCGATGCCTTTGACGAACAGCCCCTTGCCACCGACTTGGTTGAGCGGGCGATCGAGGATTCGATCACCTTCGGTCGTGATCTCGACCAGCTCCACCTGCAGACCCGGCCAAGCCGCCTGCATGCGCTCTCGAACATGGTTGGCCTGCCACAGCGCCAATGCGCTGGCTCGGGTGCCGAGGCGCAGAGTTCGGGTCGTCCGCCGGTCGTTCACGGGCGGGAGGGTACACCGTGGCAGACCACGCACCCGAGGGCTGCCCGACACGTCACGCTTCCCGCCGAGGTGCGCCGCTGGCTGGTCAGTCCAGCTCGCGGGCGCGCAGGGAATCCACGCGGATCTCGTCGTCCGCGGCCAGCTCGTCGAGCGAGAGCTCGTCCAGGTCGCGCCCGTCCAAGTCGCGCCCGATCGCAGGGCCGCAGCCCTCGAGCGCGCTGCGATCGTCCTCGTCGTCGAGCGCCTCCTCGAGCGCGAACAAGGTCCGCAGCGCGCCGCTGAGGTCGTGGCCATCCGCGTGCATCGCCGACTGGCGCAGGGCCTTGAGCGGGCGGTGCAGGATCTTTTGGGTGATCGCGTGCCCGAGCGTCTCGACCACTCGGCGCTGCTCGGGCGTGAGCTCGCCGAGCCGATGCAGCGCGCGCTCGACCTCGTGGTGCATGATCGATCGCGCGTGCTCGCGGAGGTCGCGAATCACCGGGTTGAGCGTCCGCGCCCGCTGCCAGTGCAGGAACGCCGCGATCTCTTGCTCGAGCAGCTGGCCCGCCGCCTCGACCTCGTTGCCGCGCGCGCTGAGGTTTTGGTTGAGGATCTTCTGCAGGTCGTCGACGTCGTAGACGTACACGCCGTCGAGCTGCCCGACCGCCGGCTGGACGTCGCGCGGCACCGCGATGTCGACCACGAAGAGCGGCCGACCACGACGCTTGCGCATGATCGCCTTCATCGGCTTGAGCTCGAGCACCGGCTCGCGCGAAGCGGTGCTCGCGATCACCACGTCGGCCTGGAGCAGCGCCTGCTCGAGCTGATCCCAGCCCAGCCAGCGGCCGCCGATCGCTTGAGCGAGCGGCTCACCCCGCTCGGCGCTGCGATTGACCACCCATAGCTCGCTCGACCCGGCCCCGCGCAGGTGCATCGCCGCCTGGCGAGCCATCTCGCCGGCGCCGAGCAGCGCGACCTTCGAGCCCCGCAGATCGCCGAAGATGCTGCGCGCCAGATCGACCGCGACCGAGGCGACCGACGCACCACCGCGGGCGATGTCGGTCTCGCTGCGGACCCGCTTGGCCCCGCGAAACGCCATCGTCAGGCAGCGATCGAGGATCGGCCCGACCGTCTGCCGCTCGCGGGCGATCTTCCACGCGTCCTTGACCTGCCCCAGGATCTGCGGCTCGCCGAGCACCATGCTCTCGAGGCTCGCCGCAACCCGGAAGATGTGCCGCGCCGCGCCCTCGTGCTCGCGCACGAAGCAGTGGCTGCGCACGACCTCGCGCCGAAGCCCGCGCAGCTCGGCCAGCGCATCGACGATCCGATCGGGCTGCGCGTGCTGGGGCTGGACCGCGTAGACCTCGACCCGGTTGCAGGTCGAGAGCAGCACGACCTCGCTCAACGACGCGCGCTCGACCAGCCCCGCCAAGCTCGTGGGGATCTCCGCGCGCTGAAACGCCAGCTGCTCGCGCAGATCGACCGGAGCTGTCGTGTGGTTGAGCCCGACGGCGAGCAGGTTCATGCGGTCCTCCGAGTCATCGCAGCTCAGCCACCACGCAGGGCGTACGAGACCAGGATCAGGCACATGGAGACGAAGGCGGTCATGGTCAGCCAGGCGGCCTTGCGGCCTCGCATGCCCCACACGGCTCGGGACACTAGGGAGATCGTGGAGGCGAGGAACGCAGCGCCCGCCGCCGCCATCTCGATGCCGCGCTCCGACAGCATCTCCAGCCCGCCGTGGCGTAGCAAGGCCACCGATCCGGTAACGATTGCGACCGTGAACACGGGCGTGACCAGCAACACCAACCACCAGTGGAGTCGGTCCAGGCCCGCGAGTGAGATTCCGGACTGTCCGGGCGTGAACTGCTTGGTCCGCAGGCGCCGCTCCATCCCCAGGTAGAGCCCCGCGACCCCAGCCGCGAGGGTGAAGCCCGACACCCCGATCGTCGCCATCGCGATGTGCGCTCGGATCAGCCCCTCCGAAGGTGCTGCGACGGGACCCGCCTGCGGCCCCATCACCACGCCGATGGTCAGACCGATCAACCCGGCCGGCGCGAGCACGGCCCCGAGCGCCCGCATCGGACGACGCGACGCGCTGATCGCCAAGAACCCGACCACTGCGATGAGCAAGCCCAGGCTCGTCGCCAAAAAGACCGACTTGAACGGGTGATTCCCGTCCACACATTGGGCACCGATCGTCGCCAGGTGCAGCGCGGCCGCGCCCGCCAGCAACGCCCGAGCCCAGCGTCCCACCTTGCTCGCCGGCTCGCTGCCTGCCCCGAACGCGAACGAGGCCGCCCCGTAGGCGAGCGCGGCGAGGATGAAGAGCGGGAGCACGCCGGGATTGTAGCCCTTCAATCGGGACGGGCCGCGAGGGCGGCGGTCAGGGCGTGCCCAGCCGCTCCATTGCGCCGACCAGCCGGCCCCAGCGGCTGCCGTCGAGCATGATCGGCGCCCCGTCCATGCCCACTGGGCTCGCCACGAAGCCTGGCTTGACCGTGTACGCGAAGTCGCCCAACACCACCGAGCTCTCGTAGTGATCGGCGCCCATCTGCGCCAGCTCCTGAGCCGTCTTCACCGCCCCGACGATGTCGTAGGGGTCGGTGTCGCTCCCATCGATCCGCTCGAAGTACACGCTGGGGTTGATGAACAGGTTGGCCTCCGGGACCGCGGTGAAGCGCATGAGATCGCCCTCGATCACGATGCCGCCGAGCCCGAGCCATCGGTCGATGCAGGCCTGGGAGACGAAGACGCGAACCATTGCGGGCGAGAGTATGCGGCGATCGCCGGACTCACAAGAACCCGGGTCGGAGGCCCGATCCGCGCACGCCGGTCTCCCCTCCATCGAGCCGGGCAAACGTGCTAGGACCCCCGCATGAGCAACGCCAGCAGCGGCGTTCGACCGGCAGCCACCGTGCTGGTCGTGCGCCCCCGCGAGTCGCTCGAGCCCGAGCTGTTCATGCTCCGGCGCTCGAGCAAGAGCACCTTCATGCCGGACGCGCTGGTGTTCCCCGGTGGTGGGGTCGAGCATGAAGACGCGCCCGCGGCTGGGGCGTCTCCCGAGGCCTCGGTCGACGCGGCTCACGCGCGAGCCGCCTGCCGCGAGTGCCTCGAGGAGGCCAGCCTCGCGGTCGAGCTCGAGCGCCTACACTGGTTCGACACCTGGAAGACCCCCTCCGGCGAGTCGCCGCGGCGCTTCTTGGCTCGCTTCTACCTGACCACGATCGCGCCCGACCAGGGCCACGACGCCAAGGCCGACGGCACCGAGACTCGCGCGGGTCGCTGGTGGACCGCCGCGTCGGTGCTCGAGGCGTGGGAGCGCGAGGAGGTCGACCTGCCGCCGCCGACCTTGAGCATCCTGCTGCGGATGGCGGCTGGTGACTGGACGACCTGGACGAGCCGATCTGCCGATGACGCTCGCGCACCGATCCTGCCCAAGATCGCTGCGGTCGACTCGACCATCCACATCGTCATGCCGCACGACCCCGACTACGCCGACCTGCCAGGCGAGGGCGCCCCCGCACCCGAGCGCGTGCACGCGTTTCCGCGACGATTCGTTCGGCGAGGTAAGCGATGGATGCCGCAGGACTAAACCCTTCAAAGAGTCGTCGCGCCCGCTGGATCGCGCCGCTGCTGCTCGCTTCGCTCGCGCTCGCGTGCAACAAGCAGGACGACGCCGACAAACCAGCCAAGGCTGCACCGACCGAAGCCGACGAACCCGCGGCCGCCGAGCCCAAGGCCGAGCCGACCATCGAGGCCACCGCTGCCAAGCCCGACGCCGACGTGCTCCCGCGCCTGCTCGCGTGGCTGCCCGCCGAGGCGCTCGCGGTCTCCTTCGATCGCCTCGAGCAGCGCTTCGATCCCGCCGTGCTCGAGGTCGTGTTCGCGCTCCCGCCCAAGGCCGCGCACCTGATCGCCGAGCGTCGCACGCTCGACGACGCGCTCGCGGTCGTGTTCGAGGGCGAGGCCGCGGCCAACGGCTGGCTCGGTCCGCAGAGCCTCGCGTTCACGGTCCCGCTCGCCAAGCAGCCCTACTTCGTGCGCCCGCTGCTGCGCCCGCTCGCCGAGGTCACGCCGCTGCTCGAGCAGGCCGGCTTCACGCGCAACGACATCGAGGGCGTCGGCGTGTGGCTGCCGGACGGCGCGTTCCCCTGGCGGCTGGCCGAGCTCGACGATCGCACGCTCGGGTTCATCCCCGTCGAGGTCGCGGGCGCTGGTCTCGAGCCCTTCCTGACCGCCTCCACCCAACCCGCATCGACGATCGAGACCCAGCTCGCCGACGCGCTCGGCAACGACCCCTTCATCCAGCTCACGCTGCTCTCGGGCGGGCCGCTGCTCCACTACGACGTCGACGAGCCGATCAACCAGGTCCAGTTCGCGCTGCGTCGGGCCACGCCCTCGGGCGACATGTGGGAGGGTCAGGTCGTGTTGATGCCGTCCGGCGACGTCGACGAGTGCGGCAACCAGCTGCGCGCGCGCAGCTACCCCGAGGAGAACCAGCAGATCCAAGCGCTGCTGAAGCAGGTCGAGTTCGTGGTCGAAAAGCCGCTGGTGATCGGGCGCCTGCAGATCACCTCGGACCTGCTCAAGCACTTCCGCGAGCGCTGATCGATCGATGTCTCCCTCTCGGCTCGCGCTCGCTAGCTTGCTCGGCGTCTCGCTCTCGACCGGCTGTCCCGCGCGAGAGCAGGCCGAGCCGCCCGGCGATCCGCCAACCTCGAGCGAGCCCACGGACGCGTCCACCTGTGGACCGACGGGCGAGCACTTCGCTAGCTACGGCTGGGCGCCGCACGACGCTCGCCTCTTGCTCGCTATTCGTAGCGACGCTCCCGAGCTCCGCGCCGCCCTCCCCCACCTGCGCACGCTAATCGAGCACGCGGCCGCGACCGGCCTCCCGATCCGCATCGCCCTCTCGTTCGACAACGCCAGCCTGCAAGTCGACGTGCTCGCGGCCACGCTCGCGCGAATCGGCCTCGCCCCCGCCGAGCTCGTCGAGATCCACAGCCCGGCCGGCGAGATCGTGTGGCTGTGGTCGTCGAGCTGCGCGCCCGAGCTGGCCAGCGCGCGCATGCTCCAGCGCTGGGGTGTCATGCTGCGCGCCGACCTCGACGCGCGCATTGGCCTCGGCAACCCCGAGCGCTTCCCCTTCGACGTGCTCGTGCTGCCCGATCAGCGGATGGCGCTC
>CBFGLP010001512.1:0-4169 GCA_965649595.1 uncultured Myxococcales bacterium
GCCGTGCTCGACGGGTTCGCCGGTCACAACAGCCTCGGGCTCCAGCTCGAGAGCCTGACCGAGCACCTCCCGACCCTGCTCGCCCGCGCGTTCGAGTGCGTGGCCGATCCCGCGTTCGCGTCCGAGGAGCTCGACGAGGCCCGCCGCATCGCGCTCGCCGACCTCGAGGCCGAGCTCGACGATCCCGGCCACGTCGCCTACCGAGAGATGCTCGCCGCGCTCTACGGCAAGCACCCGCATGGCCGCGACCTGCGAGGCACCCCGACCACCCTCGCCGCGATCGAGCGTAGCCACGTCGTCCGCCACTGGCAGCGGCATTACCCGCTCGGACGCGCCGTCTTGGCGCTCGCCGGTGACATCGAGGTCGAGCCCCTGATCACGCAGCTCTCGGGCTTGCTCGAGCCTTGGGTCGATGCCGACGCCGACGTACCCGCGCCGATGCCCGCGTGGCCTGGCGGCGCGCCCAAGTGGCCCAAGCGGCCGATCGAGCGCGTGCGCGAGCTCGACCGCGAGCAAGGCCAGATCGTGATCGGCTTTCCGGGCCTTTCGATCACCGATCCGCGCACCGCGGAGCTCGACGTGCTCTGCTCGGTGCTGGGCGGTCAGGCGGGTCGGCTGTTCGAGAGCCTGCGCGAGCGGCAGGGTCTCGTCTATCAAGTCGGTGCGTCGAGCAGCGAGCACATCGACGGGGGCCACCTGGTGTTCTTCGCGGCGGCGAGCCAAGACAAGCTGGTCCCGGCCCGCCGCGCGATCGAGCTCGAGATAGAGCGAATCGTCAGCGAGCTGATCAGCCCGGACGAGCTGCGGCGGGCCAAGCAGTGGCTGATCGGGCAGTTCGAGAGCGGGATGCAGCGGCGCGGGCGGGTAGCCTCTCGCTTGGTGTTCGGCGAGGTTTATGGGCTGGGAGCCAATTATTGGCTGAGGTATCCCGAGCGGGTGCAGCAGGTCGAGATTACCGGGGTGCGAGCGCTGGCGCGGGAGGTGCTGGATACGCGTCGGCAGGTGACCTGTATCGTACGGGCGCCGGAGTGAGCAGCGCTCAGCTGCCCTCATATTCGAGCGGCAGGAACACGCGGAACGTGGAGCCGACCCCGGACGCGCTCTCGACCTCGATCCGACCCCGATGGGCTTCGACGATCCTGCGCACGACGAACAGCCCGAGCCCGACCCCCGGCACGCCTTCGGTCGACAGCCCGAGCCGGCGGAACGGCGCGAACAAGCTCGGGATGCTCGCTGGCGGGATCCCTACGCCCTGATCGGTGACGCTGAACTCGAGCTCGCTGGCGCCCGAGCGAAGCACCACTTCGACGACTCCCCCAGATGGCGAATACTTGATCGCGTTGCTGATCAAATTGGTGAGCACCTGCTCGATGCGCAGTTGATCGCAATAGATCGGGACCACGTGAGCCGGGACCTGCACCTCGAGCTGGTGCTTCGTCGACATCCCATCGAAGAGCTCCACGACCTCTTCGACGAGCGCTCGCGCGTCGTGGACCTCGACGCGGAGCTCGAGCTGGCCGGCTTCGATCTTGGCGCCGTCCAGGAAGTCCCCGACCATGCGATCCATGCGCTTGATCTGGCGGCTGATTCGCTCGATCGCCGAACGAATGCGTGCGTCCGTGCCGAGCGACGGGTCGGCGAGCAGCAAGAACACCGACATTTGCAGCGCCGAAAGCGGGTTGCGCAGGTCGTGTGCGACGCCGCCGAGGAACGCCAGTTGGGCGTGGCGCTGCGCTGCGATGATGGAGGCCATCTCGTTGAAGCGGCGACACATCTCGCGCAGCTCTCGCGGCCCATGCTCGGTTGCCCGGGCGTCGTGGTCGCCAGCGGCGAATCGCTCCATCGTCGCGGCGAGCTCGATCACCGGCTCGAACGCGCGCCGCTTGAGCCACGCGAGCAGGCTGCCGCTGACCAGCAGCAAGAGCACGATCGCCCCGGTCGCGATCGCGTTGGCGAGCCGGTCCCAGCTCGCGGCCTCTCGCTGGGCGGTCTGGGCTTGGTTCACGTTGATGGTGGTGAGGTCGCGAAGCGCCACGTAGGCGGCCTCTTGCGCGGCGAGCCGCTCGGCGCCGTTCGGCGAGGGCTTCGTCGGCGCATCCGGGCCGAAGGGCTTGCGGGCAGCCGCGAGGTAGACGTCGACGCGTGACTCGGCCTCGGCGAGGACGTCCGCTTCCTGCTGCGTCGCTACGAATTGTCGAGCCTCGATGAGCCTGCGCCGGAGGTCGCTTTCGAGCTCTCGCTTTACCAGTACGTCGTGCGCCCGCTCGTGGTGCAGGAGATCGAGCTGGATCTCTTCGACGAGACGAATGCTCTCCACCGACGTGGCTGCGCCGAGCGTCGTGCGGTGAAGCGTCGCCGTCAGCACGACGAGCGCACCAGCGATGAGCATGGCGAGTACGGTGACGATGAGCGTCGCCGTCGCCACCGTGGTTCGAAGGCTCACGGCTCGGCGAGGCTGCGATGGTGGATCGTGCTTGTCAATTCGGAGGGGCCCAGCGTCGTGGTCTGGACGCCCATGCAGCATGGCTATTGATGCCGGCTGCGGAGCGATTTTGCTGGTTCCGATCGTCGCTTCCGCATGTCGACGAGCGGCAAGTATCCCTCAGGTCGCGAGCCCCAGCGCCCGCGCGAGCGCCATGCCGAGCAGCACGCAGACGACCCCACCGACCAGGTGCAGCGCGACCTGCCCGGCCATCACGCCATAGCGGCTCTCTTGCGCGAGCGTGACCGTGAACAGAGCGAACGCGCTGTAGGTCGTGAACCCGCCGAGCAGGCCGCCGATCGTGATCGTCCGCCAGTGCGGGTTGGTCAGGGCGACCGCAGCGACGCCGATCAGCAAGCAGCCGAGCAGGTTGACCACCAGCGTGCCCGCGTTGGGCAGCCGCTCGACCAGGCGCGGCTCGAGCCAGCCGGCCAGCGACACGCGCAGGCAGGCACCGAGGCCGCCGGCCAGGAACACGCCGGCCATTTGCGCAGTGAAGCCGACCTCGTGGCTGGGCTCGCTCATGTCGCTTTCTTGGGCGCGCAGCCAGCTTGGCGCACGATCGTAGGCCATGGCAAGCGAGGAGCCGAGCCCGGAGCGGCGCCGGAAGGCCCGTCCGGCGACCGAGGGCACGCTGCTCAACCACCTCTCGGGGCGCGTGGATCCGCTGACCAGCGCGATCTTGGTGTTCCCGCTGTTCATCCTCTATCAGCTCGGGATCCTGTTCAGCCGCGGGCGCAACGGCGTCGACTATGTCACGGCGTCGCTGGTCGAGCTGAGCGAGCGCGACCTCGGCAACTACCTGTTCGCGCTGGCGAGCATGCTCTTGGTCTACGCGGCCGTGCTCTTGCTGCTGCGCCAGCGAGGCAGCTTCAACCCGCGCGCGTTCGTGCCGGTGCTGGCCGAGTCGAGCTTCTACGCGCTCACGATGGGGACGATCATCCTGTTCGTGATGCACCGCTTCGTCGAGCTGGTGCCTAGCCTGGCGATCGTGCCGCTGGCCGCCGCGCCAGCGTCGGCGAAGATCGACTTCATCGACGTGCTGGTGATCTCGGCCGGGGCCGGGCTGCACGAGGAGCTGATCTTCCGGCTCGGCGGGGTGTCGGGGCTGTCTTGGCTGCTGGCAGGGATCACCGGAGAGAAGCGGGCCTGGGTGCTGGCGGTGCTCATCTCGTCGCTGGTGTTTTCCCTGGCGCATCACGTTGGGCCAGGTGGCGAGGCGTTCGAGTTCGCGGCGTTCGTCTATCGGGCGCTGGCCGGGCTGTTCTTCGCGCTCGTCTATCAGATCCGCGGGTTCGCGGTCGCGGTCTGGACCCACGCGATCTACGACGTGTACGTGCTGAGCCTGAGCTGAGCTCTCGACAGCTCGTGGGCGCCGACCATGAAGAACGAAACTCGGCGCCCCGTGGGTGCCGACTACGTAGAAACTCGGCGCCCCGTGGGCGCCGACTACGTAGAAACTCGGCGCCCCGTGGGCGCCGACTACGTAGAAACGGGCGAGAGACTTGGTCCCTCGCCCGTCGTCGTTCAGAAGACGCCCCTCAGCCCTTGGAGGGCTGACTCGGTAGGCTCAGCCCTTCTTCTTGGCCTTCTTGTTGCCCTTGGCAGCGGGCTTGGCCTTGGCCTTCGCCTTCGCGGCGGGCTTGGCCTTGGCCTTGGCGGCCTTCTTGTTGCCCTTCGCGGCGGG
>CBFGLP010001513.1:0-5116 GCA_965649595.1 uncultured Myxococcales bacterium
GTCGAAGAGCATGCGCGCGAGCTTCGGCGTTATCTGGTCATGTGTGCGGTGGCGGACCAGAGCCTGCCAATGGCTGGTCCGGTCGATGAGCTCTGGCACGAGTTCATGCTGCATTCACAATCTTACGCGCGGTTCTGCGAGCAAGTCGCGGGTCGGTACCTGCATCACGTCCCGGCCGCCAAGCCCGGCCCGGACGAGACGGCTGCCCGGGCAGAGGCAGACGCCGAGAGCTGGAGGTCGTTCCGCGACCGGTACATCGAGGCTTTCGGCGAGGAACCTCCAGCGCACATCTGGCCTCACGCGGACACCGCGGAGGTAGGCTCGCGCAAATGGTGGGAGCGGCGCCTCGATCGCGTCGCCAACGGCCAGGACACCAAGGCGTTCTTGTGGTGGAGCAGCACCACCGACAGCAGCTCGAGCAGCTCGACGACCAGCGATTCGACCACCGGGGACATCGCGCAGTGTTCGTTCACCTCGTGTGCTAGCACGGGCACCGCGAGCGACGACACCAGTAGCTCGACGGGCTGACGCGTCGCCTCGAAGCTCGATGCCCACGGTAGATACCTCGAGCTTCGCGTGGATGCGCGAGGCTCCGTTGGCGACCCTGATTCGCCCGGTCGAGCAGCAGGAGTTCTTCGCCGACTACTGGGAGTCACAGGTCCTGCATACCCGGGGCGATGCGAGTCGCTTCGCCGGGATGCTGGATGTTGCCGGGGCCGAGGCGTTGCTGCGTGGACGCGTCGAGAGCTCCCGGTTGGTTCGCATCGTGCGAGATGGCGTGACCGTGGCGCCGTCGAGCTATCGACGCACTCGGCAGCTCTCCCGCGAGCGAGAGCTGCCCGATACCCTCGATCTCGGCCGCACTTGGCAACATTTCGCCGCCGGCTGCACGATCGTAATCCAGAACGTCGAGTTCTCCGACCCGCAGACAGAGTGCTTTCGAGACACCCTCGAGGCGCAGCTGCAGCATCGCGTCGAGGTCCATGCGTTCCTCGCTCCGGCCCACAACCAGGAATTCGGCCTCCCGCCCCACGCAGATCCGATCTCGGCGTTCATCATCCAGCGCGAAGGACGGCGTCGCTGGCGGATCTTCGAACAGACTCGGATCCCGCTACCTCGTGAGCGCGGATATCCCACACCGGTGGGTGCGTGTCTGCTCGATGTCGTGCTCGAACCTGGCGACGGTCTCTACATCCCCCGTGGGTGCACCCACGAGGTCACGAGCGTGGGCGTGGAGTCGTTCCACCTGACGGTTGGGATTCGGGTCACGACGGTCAACGACTTGCTCGAGGCGTTCTTCCGTCGGCGGCTCACACAGCTCTCGCTCGAGCCGAGGGCCCGCCAAGCGCTCCCGGTCGCTTGGGTCAGCAATCGCCGAGCTGCAAGCGCCATGCTGGCGACGCAGCTCGAGCAGCTGGTGCAGCTGTCGCCCGATCCCGAATTGGTCGGCGAGCTCGTCGGCGAGCTCGCCGAGGAGCTCGTGCGCTCTGGCCAAGTGACAGGGCCCAGCTCGCTCGCGCAGGCACGCAGGCTCGCGCTCGAGCTGCCGCTCGACGCCACGCTGCGTCGACGGAGCTTCCTGTTTGCGACGAAGATCGACGGGCAAACCGGTGCGCTGGTCGTAGTGCTCCCGAGCGAAGACTGGCGGGTGCCCGCCGCTTGGCGGAGGGCGGTCGAGTTCGTGCTCGCCGGTGAAGGTGTGTTTCGAGTCGATGAGCTGCCGACCAGCGACGATCCGCGCGAGTTGGCCCATGAGCTGGTCGCTTCCGGTCTGGTCGAGTTGGCCAACAGCGAGGAGTCATGAGCATGTCCGAGGCCCACACGAAGCGTCGGATCGTGGTCGTCGGTGGCGGCACGGCGGGCTGGATGGCGGCGGCGCTCGCTCAGCGCCGCTTTGCTGGCGAGGCGGTAGAGATCATCGTCATCGATTCGTCGGCGATCCCCGCCATTGGTGTCGGTGAGGCGACGGTCCCGATCATCGGCGAGTACTTGAAGTTCCTCGAGCTGGCTGAGGAAGACTGGATGCCGAGGTCGGAGGGCTCGTACAAGCTCGGCATCCAATTCTTGCGCTGGTCGACTCGGCCTGGTCGTGGGGTGTGGTTTCACCCCTTCTGGCGGCGAGATGATAACGACGCCGAGGCGGAGGCGGCCGTCGAGCGGTGGCTCGCTGGACGCGACAATGTCGGTGAGACCGCGCGAGTCGATGAGCTCTACCTCGGCACCCACCTCGCGGCCAGTCACGTAGCGCCCCGATCGATGCGCCCGCCCGTGCAGCGTCTGGTCGCCAACGTTCCCTACGCCTATCACATGCGTAGCACCGCGTTTGGTGACTTCCTGCGCAGCCACTGCATCGCGCGAGGTGTCGAGCGACGGGACGAGCCAGTGGTCCGGGTCGTCAGGAGCGAGAACGCCGAGAAGATCGAGTACATCGAGACACCGACGGCGCGGCTCGGGGCCGACCTGTTCATCGACTGCACTGGCTTTCGTCGGCTGCTGATCGGCACGCTCGATCCTGGGGTGGTCAGCTATGCCGAGCATCTCGCGTGCAACCGCGCATGTGTAACGACGATCGATCATGGCGGCACTCGGCTCGCCAATCACACGACCGTGTTGGCGATGCGTGCCGGCTGGCGCTGGGAGATTCCGACGACCAGCCGCCGTGCCTTCGGCTATGTCTACTCCGATCACTTCGTCGAGCCCGACCAGGCCGAGGACGAGCTGCGCCGTGGCCTCGGCCCGGGCTTCGCGGGCGACGTTCGGCATCTGCGCTTCGAGAGCGGACGATTGGTTCGGCCGTGGGTAGGAAACTGCGCGGCAATCGGGCTCGCGGGCGGCTTCATCGAGCCGCTGGAGTCCACGGCGATCGCCTTGATTCAAGTTGCCGTCGCCAAGCTCTTCGTCGCCGATCCTTTTCGTGCGGGGATCCGCGAGCGTGAAGCCTACGCGGCGCTGATGGCCGAACTCTACGACAGCCTGCGTGACTTCGTCTCCGCGCACTACTGCATCAGCGATCGCATGGATACACCCTTCTGGCGGGCGTGCGTGTCCGAGCTCCCTCGCTCGACGGCGCTGACCGAGCGGCTCGAGAGCTGGCGCGAGGACGGGCAGCTCGCCCACCCAGCCGCCAGCGAGGTGTTGTTCCCGCGGCTGTCCTGGCTCGCGCTCTTCGATGGCATGGGGTTTTGGCCGCAGCGGCGGCGGCGGGTCCCCGATTCGGACGAGCTCGACCAGAGGATGCAAGCAACCCTGCTCACGACGATGCGCCGGGCTCACGATCTGAACCGAGCGTTGCCCGATCACCACGACTACCTGAAGGCGCAGGTGCGGTGATGGCTCCCGCGCAGACGTGGATGCTGGCGCTCACTGCCCTGCTGGCGGTGTCGTGTCGCCAGCCACCGGATCGAGTGGAGCCGCTCGACCGCGCGTGGCAGTTAGCGCTGCGACACGCAGAGTCGACGCGGGCGAGCTGGACCCCGGAGTCGGTGGTGCTCTACGCCTGGGCGGCCGAGATCGACGGGTCGTGGGCGACGCCGTCGAGGGTGATATCGGGTGAGGGGCCCGAGCCGAAGCCGACCTTCGATCTGCGCTTCGCTAGCAAGGCGGCCGCGAGCCTACCCGCGCTTCGTCGGCTCGACGCCGGCTCGCCGAGCGCAGATCCAGGCGTCCCGGTGGTGCCCGAGCATCGAGTCCACGACCCCGACACCATTCGACGGTCGGACCAGTGCCTCGAGCTCGTCGTCGGCTGCTCGATCACCCCGAGCTGCCTCGAGTTCGCGACGTCCTCGCCAGCGAGCGGCTATCTGCTCACCCACCAGGCCCTCTACTTGAATCTGCTGCGCGGCGCCTCGTGTCGGGCGCCCAAGTCGATCGACCTCGATGCGGTCCTGGCAGACAAAGCTCGAGCCATGGCCGCCGAGACGGTCGTGGACAGTGAATTCAGTGATCTCTTCGTGGAGCGTCTGGCGCTGATCTATATGTCGGGGTTCCCCGAGCTCGTCGAGCCCGAGAGCATCAGCGAGGTCCTGAATCACCAGCTAGAATCGGGCGCGTTTCGGGATCCGGAGATCGATGCGTGTAGCGATTGTGACGCGCTGGCGCCCGACCGTACCCATCAACACATTCACGGTCTGTCTGTCCTGGTCCTGGCCTATGCCCGGGCTTATTTGGAGCGACCGAAGGTACGCACGTGACACGCCGCAATCGAAGCATCTTGCTCGTATTCCTGGCGCTCATGGCCATTTTGGGCGTGGGCCTGGTTCTCTTTCAGCACGAGCGCGGTGGTGACCAGCCTGCATCCGAGAGCGACGTTGGCCAGTCAGGGCCCTCGGATCACCTCGCTCGGCCTCGCTTCGAGGGTGACGCGGTCTCGCCCGACATGCTCGCCGCGATCTCCGGCCGCGTGATCGACGAGCCCTCTGGACGCGGGCTCGCTGACGCGATCGTCTGCGTCCATGCTCTGGGTCGAATTTCTTCCGAGCGGGCGATGACGCCGACCTGTGTGCGCAGCGATCGAGCGGGCGGCTTCGAGCTCGTCGACCTGGTGCCGGGGCGTTACGATGTCCAAGCGGTCGCGGCCGAGCACCTTCCCGCGAGCAGCCCGCAGCCGCTCGTGCTCGAGCCAGCCGCCCGCGTCGAGCGGCTGGTGTTGGCGATGCAGCCTGGCGGGGTTGCGCTGCGTGGGCGCGCAGAGGACATCGCCGGAGGGCCAATCGAGAACGCGGTCGTCTCGACGATCGTCGGCACGGGCCGCAAGGGTCCCACGGTGTTGACCGACGCCGAAGGTCAATTCGAGCTATGGGTCGCGCCGGGCCCCAAGGTCGTCGTCGCGCTCGCGCCTGGCTATGCGTTGGCGCGCGAGCGCGTAACGGTGCCAGCGCCCCCGGTGGTGCTCCGCTTGTTCCCCGAAGGAGTGATCGAGGGGACCGTCGTCCACGCCGAGACCGGTGAACCGATCGCTGGGGCGATGGTCACTGCTCGCTTCGTCGTTGGCCAGCGTCACGTCGGGACCGGAGCAGATGCCTTCTCCGACGGCGAAGGTCGATTTCGGCTCTCGCGCCTGCACCCGGGCCGTTATCAGCTGCTCGCCCGGCAAGACAACCTCTATGGCACCGCGCCC
>CBFGLP010001514.1:0-4828 GCA_965649595.1 uncultured Myxococcales bacterium
CAGGTTGCTCGGCTTGATGTCGCGGTGGAGGATCCCTTCGTCGTGGATCCGCGCCAGCGTGTCCGAGAGCGCCAGCGCGATCGGCAAGAACACCGCCAGGTCCAAGGGCTTGCCGTCGGCGAACTGCTCGAGGTTGACGCCCGGGACCTGCTCGAAGAGCAGCACCAGCTCGTCGCCGCTGCGCTCGATCCCGATCGCCCGAACGACCCCGTCGAGGGCCAGCCCTTGGACCAGACGAAACTCGTGCTCGACCCGGGCCTCGACCCCTTGGTCGTCGACCTGAAACACCTTGGCGACCACGCGGGCCTCGTCGTGCTCGCGCTTGGCCTCGTACACGCGCGTCCGCGCGGACGCTCGCAAGAGCCGAAAGTCGCGATAACCCGAGAGTGGGACGCCCACGCAAGCCCCCGACGCGACCCGCCGGGGTCACGTCCACACGAGTGTATCGACTCTCGGCGGATGGATGGGGGATCGCGGCATGAGCTCGATTACCCACCAATGCGGAGCATTGCAGGCGGCTCTCGATTCGCTCGGTGACGCGTGGCCCCCGACCCAGCCCGGCGACTGGACCAGCGAATCACGGACAGTTGCACATGTCCGCGCCCGCCGGCGTGAGCAGCAGATCCAGCGTGTAATCCCCCCAGTCCATGAACGCGAGGCTCTGCCCGTCGGCGACGACCGTGTACCAGTTGTCGGCCAGCGCAGTGTACTGGAGCGCCCCGTCGCTGCAGATCTTGGCCTTGCCGACGCAGTCGGCCTCGTCGTGGACCTTCACCCGCTTGTCGAACTGGCCGTTCATCGCCACCTCGATCGTGTCGCCGGTGTAGAGGTAGATGCGGAAGAAGTGGTCGTTGCCCGAGTCCCAGTTCTCGGGGTTGTCGTTGGGTCCGCAAGCCTCGACCTCGTCGTTGCCCGCCGAGGTCGTGTTGCCACCGAAGAAGAAGCCAGCCTTGGCGGCGGTCCGGCCGATCACGTAAGGCGCGTCGCAGGTAGCGGGGGTCGGGTCGGACTTGCCCTCGCAGATCTCGATGCAGGGATCGATCGGCTCGCCCGTCTCGGTCTCGTCGGTCGTCTCCTCGGTCGTCGACTCCTCCTCGCTCGTCGACTCCTCCTCGCTCGTCGACTCGCCGCTGTCCGTAGCGATCGTGTCCGCCTCGTCTTCATCCTCGTCGAGCGAGGTCGGCGAGGAGCCCAAGCTGGCGCTGAAGTTGCCGTCGTCGGTCTCGCCAGACGAGCAGGCGAGCGCGAGCACGGGCAGCACGGCGAGCAGGGACGTGGGGATCGACGACAGCGCTGGCTTGAGCACGGGGAGCACCTCGAGAATGACGTCTCAACCCTCGCAGGGCTGAGTAAGCAAGTGGGAGCTCAAGCTATCACGAGGACCGGGCGTCCGCGTAACAGTTCGTCGGTGCGCGGACCCGCTCCAGGTCGGCGAGCGCCGCCCCAGCGAGCGCCGGCCGCTCGACCCCGGCCAGACCGCCGAAAGCGGCTAGCGCCGCGTTACCCGATCGGGATGCACGCGTCGATCTCGACCACGTCGCTGTTGTTGTTCTCGAAGCACTCGAGCGTGGTCTGGCCGCCCATCCCGTCGTCGTTGGTCACCATCGTGATCGTCCCGCTGATCTCGTTGTCGATCAGGCACGAGACCTGCCGGCACTCCTCGACCGGCACCGGCTCCTCGGTGTAGGCCACGCAGAGGATCATCCCTTCGGAGGGATCCCCGAGATAGAAGGTCGCGGGCAGCGTCGAGCCAACCGCCTTCTTGCCGCGATTGCACACGGTCCCCTCGAGGATCGTCTGGCCCATCTCGATCGAGCATGTCGCGTCGTCGAGCTCGCCGGTGATGTCCGGCAGCGCCTCGGGCGGCGCGTCACCCTGGCGGTTCTGGCGGTAGTTGTTGAGCTCGAGCGACGCGAAGTTCTGGTTCTGCGACCAGGTCTGGCTGTCCGGGATCGTCAGGTCGTCCTCGATGTTGGTGATCGAGTACGCGTGCTGATTCCACAGCGGTCGCGACGAGGCCCAGCGATCGAGCCGGTCGCGCAGCACCCGGACGCCGGTCAGCGCGATGCCGGGCGGATGCGTCGCACGACACACGTTGCCGCCGCCCCCGGGCGTGCTCGGCAGCGGAGCCGCGCACGCGTGGCCCTCCGCACATTCGGCGTCGCCGTTACAGCGGCAAAAGCCGGTGTCGCACAGGTTCGAGCCGCACTCCTCGTTGGTCTCGCAGCGGATCCCGAGGTGGATCGGATCGATCGCCGGACACGCGACGCTGCAGTTGCTGTTCGAGCCGACCAGGATCTCGGTGTTGTCGTCCTTGTCCGGGTCGGCGACGACCGGGTTCTCGTACCAGGTGCACGAGGTCCGGGCGGCCGAGTAGAGCACCTCACCGGTCGCGCCCTCGTAGACCCGCACGAAGCACTCGTCGCCGTAGACCGCCTCGGCCTGACCGTCGCCCTCGAAGTCGAAGATCGACGATCCGGTGTTCTGCGAGCTGAGGTCCTGGCTGGGCTGCAACCACCGGATCCACGTGCCCGCGCAGGTCGGATCGCTGCCGTCGCAGTCGAGATCGAACACGTGCATGAAGGTGCCGCCGGCCGAGGCGATCTCGGGCCGCCCGTCGTCGTCGAAGTCGCCGATCGTTGGCGGCCCACCGCCGACGATCGGCCCGGCCGCGAGCAGCTGCTGACCGTCGAGCGTGTGCAGGTAGACGTAGCCGCCCCCGACCGTCACGACCTCGGCGATGCCGTCGAACCCGGCCTTGATCCACTCGCCCGGGTTGACGCCCGGCGTGCCGAAGTCGGCGAAGCCGTAGTGGGTCCCGCCAGGCCCGCCCGGATAGGCGTACTCCCACTGGTTGGTCCCGACGTTCCACGAATAGACGTCGTCGCCGATCAGCTCGGCCACGCCGTCGGTGTCGAGATCCCCGACGACCGAGATCACCATCGCTCCGGCGTTGGCGATCACCTGCCCGGGGTTGAGCCGGGTCCCGGTCGCGCCGTCGTAGACCTCGCTGCCGCTGATCACCTCGGGCAGGCCGTCGCCGTCGATGTCGTGGATCGCCGGCCCGTCCCAGCGCCCGACCCCCGACAGGTTCGACTGCCCGGAGCTGGTCCACGCCGTCACGTAGCGCTGCTGGCCCGCGTCCCAGCGAAACGCGACCAACCCGGTGATCGCCCGCTGGGTGACGATCTCGGGCACACCGTCGCCGTCGAGATCGCCGA
This sequence comes from uncultured Myxococcales bacterium, assembly GCA_965649595.1. Taxonomy (GTDB): domain Bacteria; phylum Myxococcota_A; class Polyangia; order Nannocystales; family Nannocystaceae; genus Plesiocystis. The sequence continues at coordinate 3,222 of CBFGLP010001514.1, forward strand.
TCGCCGGCGGCGACGCACCGACGACCGGGTTGGCCGGATCGTGGATGTTGTCGACCTGCGAGCAGTCGTCGCCGTTGAGCACCCGGATGACCCCGTAATAGTTGGGATCCGAGCCCCAGCCGGCAGGATCGCCGCCGTCGGTGTAGTTGTAGGTGACGATCACGATCTCGCCGGCGAAGCCCGAGTCGTGGGGTAGATCGGCGACCAGCGGCGTGGTCAACACGTTGACGTGCCCGGGGAAAGGATCGCCGGGCTCCGGCTGCGTCCACTCGCACTGCACGTCCGGCTCGAACAGGCCGATCACGATCTCCTTCTCACACTCGGGGTTGGCCGAGCCGAACGGGCCCTCGCCGAACGGGATGCAGATACCGGGTGACTCGCCCTCGGGCAGGCAGTCCTGCGCGCAGCAGTAGGTGTCGCCGCTGCACTCGTCGTGCGAGCTGCACTCGCCTTCGCCCGGGACACAGGTCCCCTGCGCGCACGCGTTGCCCTCACCGCACTCGCTCGACGCCGAGCAGCTCTGGCCGGTCTCGCTCTCGTCCTCGCTGCTCGCGTCATCGGCGGTCTCGCTGGCCGTGTCGCCGCTCTCGTCGGCGCTCTCGTCGAGCGTGTCGGTCTCGCCATCGCTGATCGCCTCGTCGGCGTTCGAGTCCGAGCCCCGACCATCGTCACCACAGGCGATCGGAATGCAGAGCGGGAGCGCGAGCGAGAGCGGGACGAGGTGTCGACGAAGCATGAGGGTCTCCAGCAGAGGTCTGCGGTCCGACCCTAACAGCTCCGACTCATCGGCGACTGATCCGAAGATCCAGCCCGCGTGAGTCACTCGCCTGCATTCACCCGCCGAGATCCGGCAGGCGCAGCGGGGGCAGCCTCGCCCGCGCCCGTTCGAGCCCCTCGATGGCCTCGGGATCGAGCGGCAACTCGTGCAAATCGAGCAGCTCGAGCCGCGCGAGGGCGGGCGCGGCCAACAGCGTCTCTACCAACCAAGGTCCGATCAACCGCTGCGAGTTGCCGCGCAGCGAGAGCGATCGCAGCGACGCGAGCGAGGGCGCGTGCAGTAGCTCCGCGAGGTGTTGCGGCTCCGGCTCACCGGACCGATAGAGGTGGGCCGAATCGAAGGTCAGCGTCAGCGCCTCGAGCGAGGGCAACCAGCTCTGTGCCACGACCTTGGTCAGCACTTCGGGGCACTGCCGACCGGTCAGGCTCAGCTCCCGCAGCCGCGCGAGCGAGAGCGGCTGCAAGTCGCTGCGGCACACCAGCGAGAGCCGCTCGAGCCCCGCCAGCAGGTCCCAGCGCGAGAAGCTCCGGTCGAACCCATCCCCCTCGAGCCAGAGCTCGCGCAGCCCAGCGAGCTGCTCGTGATCACAGCCGTCCAGCACCTGCTCGAGCTCCTCGGCCCTAGCGCTCGTCGAGCATGAGCGCAGCGCTCGTATGCACGAGCAGATCGGCAGCGCGAGCAAGGACGCGAGCGATCCCAGTGCCTCGAGCCTGCGCACCGATGAGCGCAGCGACGCCGGCTCGAGCTCGTGCGCCGACTCGGGCCAATTCAATCCGAGCGCCGCCTCGACCCGCTCGGCCACGAAGCTGATCCGCTCGACCAAGCCGCC
>CBFGLP010001515.1:0-3746 GCA_965649595.1 uncultured Myxococcales bacterium
GCGTCGTCGCCGGACGGTCCTTGCATCAACGTGCCGCTCGGCAGCGGTACGTGCCCCAACGACACCAAGCTGCCCGAGTACCTCCACGTGGTCGACGAGGTCGGCAGCACCAACGCGCTCGAGCGGATCATCGCCACGCAGCCGCAGTGGGCCAGCTCGATCCGGCCAAACTCGGTCAAGCACCTGGTCGTGGTCAGCGACGACAACTCCAGCATGGGCGCGACCGCGTTCGACGACGCGTTCAAGGCGATCGACCCCAGCTACTCCGGCTACTTGTTCCATGCGATCGTGGCGTTCGAGAACCCCGACCCGCTCGAGTGCCTCGGTGGCGCTGCCTGCTGCTCCGGCTTCATCCCGATCTCGGCCGACGTCGGCTCGGTCTACATCGAGCTCGCCAACCTGACCGGCGGCGTCGCGGGTGACCTCTGCGATCAGCAATTCGGCCCGGTGTTCGATCAGATCGCTCAGTCGGTCCAGGCGACCACGCCGCTCGCTTGCGAGTGGGACATTCCCGAGCCGCCCGAGGGTGAGAGCTTCGATCCGACCAAGGTCAACGTTCAGCTGGAGCTCGACGGCGTGCTCGAGGACGTCTACTTCGTCGAGAACGAGGCCGCGTGCGGGGCCGGGGACGGCTGGTACTACTACCCGGACAACGTGAATCCGCAGACGATCCGGATCTGCCCGGCCACGTGCACGCGGGTGCAAGACGCCAGCGACGCCTCGGTCGATATCTTGTTCGGCTGCGACACCGTGCCGGTCGGCTGATCATGTAATCATTCGACCGGACACGTGCGAGATCGAACGTGCGTGACAACTCGGTTGGCGGATCCGCTGCCGAGATGTCGATCGCACGAGCGACTCGCACGAGCGACATCGGGTTGCTATCTTGCCCTCATGTCGATCGTCCTCGCGGATCGCCGTGGCTTGGCAATGCTCGCCCTGACCGCCTCGTCGTTCGCGTGCACCGAGCCCGAGGCGGTGGTCGTCGATACTGTCATTGATCTCGGCGAGACCGTCATCTGCTCGATCTCTCCGACGGGGCTCGTGCTGCAACCCGGCGAAGTGAGCCAGCTTTCTGCCGATGGTAGCTTGGCCGCGCTCGTCGAGCTCGAGTCGCGCGGGCAGTGTGGCTTGATCGCCCAAGATGCCGCTACGGGGACGTTCTGGGTCGCCGAAGGCTGGCCGTGGTCGTTCGAGCCGGAGATGCCGTCGCGGCTCATCCAGTTCGACGCCGCGGGCAACCTGCAATGGGAGCGGGAGCTCGGGCCAGCGGGCTCCGGGGCGTACGCGACCGCGCTCTTGGTCAAGGACGGCGAGGCCTTCGTCGGGATCGCCCACACCAACACCGATCTGAACGTTGCAAAGCTCCAGCGCTACGACGAGAGCGGCGAGGTCGTGTGGACGCAGGTCGGCTATCAGGGGGTCAACGGCGAGGAGCGGCCGATGACCAGCCTGAGTGCTCTGGTCGCGAGCGATGCCGGCCTGACGATGCTGGGATACACGACTGGGATCGACTCGTCATCGGTGACGGTGTTCACCGTCAGCCCGCAAGATGGCGAGCCGCTGTGGACCACGTCGCTGACAGGAGACGACTTTTGGGGCCAGGACTACGATCTCGCGAGCGATGGGGCAGAGCGACTCTTCCTCGCCGCAAAGCAGCCGGCCTGGGCCGAGTTCGACCCGGACACGTTCGAGGTCACGAAGCGGCACCCAGCGCGCGCTCGCGTCGAGGCGCTGACGTCCACGGGCGCGTCGATGTGGGCGAGCGAGCTCGAGCTACCAGACATCGACGAGCCGAGCGACTTCGCGTTGGCCCTCTTTGGCGGGCACCTCTACACGGGAGCTTTCGACCGACCATACGCGGAATCGGATGATCCGCAGTCGTGGATCGTTCGACACGACGACGGCGGGGCCCACGAGGGCACGACGGATCTCGATATCGACGGCTTTTGGGGCTTCAAGTCGATGACCCCGCTGGGCGACCGCTCCCTCGCGCTCGTCGTCGAGGTCGTGGTGTCGTTCGAAGCCTTCAATCCGACCACGAAAGACGTGATCTACTTGCTGCGTGCGGCGGAGTAACGCGTCACACGAGATCGATGATCTCGTGAATGTCCCCGCGCACCCGCTCGCCTCGCGCGAAGCGGCGGTCCTGCGCCCTGATCATCATTGGCAGCCCGTGCTTCGGTCTGAGCACCAGGCCACGAACCTCACGCGAGATCCGGGCCCCGGGCGCCAGCGTCAGCCGAAAGCGTTGCAAGACCATTGGTAGGATCAAGCGGATCGACATCGACGCGAACCCGAGGCCGATGCAGGTGCGCGGCCCGGCGCCGAACGGCAGATACTCGTAGATCGACGGCTGGATCTGCTCCCACCGCTGCGGCTGAAAGCGCGCAGGATCGCGGTAGAGTTCGGGATCGCGCTGGGTCACGAAGGGGCTCAGGATCACGTTGGCCTGCGCAGGCAGGACGTAGGGCCCGAGTGGAGTCTCGCTCGCGCAGACCCGCAGGAAGAGCATCGGCGCGGCCGGCATGATCCGCATGCTCTCTTTGATCACCCGGTCGAGCAGCACGAGGTCACCGATCCGCTCGACGGTCGGGGGCGCTCCGCCGAACACGGCGTCGAGCTCATCGAGCACGTCGGCGAGGATCTCCGGGTGTCGCTCGAGCAGAAACAAGGTCCACACGAGCGTCTGGGCGCTGGTGTCGTGACCCGCCACGAAGAGCGTGTGGACGTTGGCGAGCAGCTCGTCGTCGGTGAACGACGAGCCGTCCTCGTCGTGCGCTCGGATCATGCGCGACAGCGCGTCGGTCTGACCGGCCGGCTGCTGACGCTTGTGCTCGATCAGCGCGAGCAAGTGGGTCCGTATGCGCTCGGCCGTGATGATCAGGCGATGATAGGGCGTCCCCGGGATCTCGAGCGGCAGCGCCATTGTCAGCGGGGAGGTGATCGTAGCGAGCAAGCTCCACTCGAGCTCGGCGAGCTGGCGCTCGTTCTCGGCACGCTCGACGCCAAAGAAGCAGCGAAACGCGACCCGCATCGAGATGACGCGGACTAGCCGTGCGATGTCGGTGGTCTCGCCGACTGGCCACTCGTCGAGGGCCGCGTTCGTGGTGGCGAGGATGTCGTGAGCGTAGCCATCGAGGCTCGGCTTCTGAAACGCCGGCATCAACAGCTGACGGCTCTTGCGGTGCGCCTCACCGCTGACGAAGGTGACCGAGCTGGTGAAGGTATGCAGCGCGCTGCCCTTCGGCGCTGGCATCGGCAGCTCCGTGTCGTGCTGAAACACGGCGCCCTTGGTGAGCACCTCGCGGTTGTGCGCGGCCCCGAACGCGCACACGAGCGCAGGGCTGCGATCGATGACCGCCGCGATGTCGCCGAACTCGCGCTGCAGCACCAGCATCTGCCCGACCGGATCTGCGAAGAAGCGCAGGATGCTGGCGAGCTGACCAAAGCGAGCCTTGGGTCCGCGGATTGGAACGGCTGAGAATCCGCTGAACCTCGGCATTGTCGCCAGGATAGACGGTGGCGCCGATCGGTAGGAGCGGTAAAGCACGCTCTACGGTTCGGCTACGGGATCAATAGCGTTCTCGACTCGCTTCGATCCCAATCTGACCGAAACCGCGTTCGCCTAGCGAATGAACGGGTGGTGTTTTCGCGATGATCAATTCGACCTATCCGGCCCCCGCGGACGGGCGCGGTCGTCGGCGGCCGCACCTGATCTGGCGATCCGAAGGCGCGCGAGTGAG
>CBFGLP010001516.1:0-1651 GCA_965649595.1 uncultured Myxococcales bacterium
CTTCCATGGGCCAGCACGATCCGCTGGATGGCCTCATCACTTATGTTCAACTCGAGACCACGGCGTCGCTGCTATCGAGCGCACCCGCTGGGCCGAGCCTCGATAAAGCCATCGCCGACTTCGCGGCCATGCTCGAGGTCACCGATGTCCATACTATAGACCCCCTCGGTCTCGGCGGTCTCCTGTCGGATGCCTGTCGCGTCGCGCAGCTCATCGGGCAAGGCGCGTCTATCAGCGAAGACCTCCTCGATAACCTGCTCACCGCCGCGCAGATCGGCCTCTCGCACTACTCGCGGCTCGGAGACCTGCGGCAGCCGGCAGCTCGCCGCCTCGCCTTCCGGGAGCTTGGCCTCGCGATTGGGCTCTTTTCAATCGAGCTGCTCGAAAAGGAGCCGGCCTTCGCCAACGACGATCTACGCGCACGGTTGCGTGCCTTGGAACCTCATATTGCGCTCGGCGCCACGATCACATCATTCTGGCTCGATCCCAATCACCAACAATCGCGTCCCTGGTCGGAGCACCGCGACATCAACGAGGTCATGCTCGCCACCAGCTTGGTCCCCGAAGGCATCCAGGTCCGCTTCTCGAAGTGCGCGCTGGGCGAGCACGCGAGCAAAGGCGAACGCTGAGCCTCCTGCGGCAAGCGAGAGGGCAAGGCCAGGCTTGCGGGAGCGATTTGACCGCGTCTTCCGCCACGACCGTCCTGGAAGGACATGTGCCCGGAGTTGCCGAGCTTGGGCGCCCGCACCGAAGCTGATGCGACGCGTCACCGAGCGAGCTAGAATCCCGCCGTGGCAGCCAAATTCCACACCGTCGCCAACGAGGCGCTCACGCTCGACCCTGCCGACCGGCTCCGCTTGGCCGCCGAGTTGATCGATAGCGTTGAAGGGCCGGCTGATCCGGAGTGGTCCACAGCTTGGACCGCCGAGCTCGAGCGACGCTCGGCCCTCGCTGATGAGCGCGAGGCGCAAGGGCAGCCCCGCGGTAGCGAGTGGACCGCTGCACGTGCTCGCTTGCTGAACGAACTGACCCGTCGATAACCATAGTCGGGAGTCGCTTTGAAGCCGCGCCGCATCGTCCTACCCGAAGCCGAGGATGAGATCCGCGAGGCTCTACTTTGGTACGAAGCCCGGCGGGAAGGGTTGGGCATCGAATTCCTCGGGGTCATCGAAGAGGCCATGGCGCGTGTGGCAAATGCCCCCAATGCATGGCCAGTGTGGGCTCCGAATGTTCGCTACCGCCGTACGGTCCTGCGGCGATTCCCTTATCTCCTGTTCTACGAAATCCGCGGAGACACGATCGAATTCGTCGCCGTCGCTCATGCGAGTCGGCGGCCCGGATACTGGCTCTCGAGGACCCGCGAGCGCTAGCCGGACGCCCGAATTCGAGTCGACCCGCCCCAAAAAGCAAGAACGCCGCCCCTTTCGGTGCGGCGTTCTCTTCGAGGGTGGAGGCAAGGGGACTTGAACCCCTGACCTTCGCACTGCCAGTGCGATGCTCTCCCAACTGAGCTATGCCCCCCTGGGCTTCGTCGGCCCGTCCGGGCCGATTGGGCAGTTCCGACACGATCGTGCCGGGAGCGGGTGTGTACTCCGACACCTCGGCGCCGTCAACCCCACGACCGTGGGCTCTCGCACGCCCTCTGGCTGCG
>CBFGLP010001517.1:0-7597 GCA_965649595.1 uncultured Myxococcales bacterium
CACCACCCGTTGGGTGTAAACGCGTACCAGGGTGGAAGAATCAATCGATCACATTGATTCGATATCACGAGTGCTCGAATACAGACTGCAATGTGCATCCCGGTCGGTGAGCAATCTTTGTCCACTGAAATCCTCAGCCCATTGGCAAAACGCGTCACACCCCGCGGAGCCCGCGCTGATCTAGCCTTCGACGGCAACCTGAGCCAGTCTCCACCCGATGTCCGCCCTGCGGATCCAAGAGCGCTTCGTCTCGCTGCAAGGCGAGGGCATCCGCGTGGGCACCCCGAGCAGCTTCATCCGCGTGAGCGGCTGCAACCTCCGCTGCGAGTGGTGTGACACGCCGCGGACCTCGTGGGCACCCGAGGGCGAGCAGGTCACGATCGACGAGCTGGTCGAGTGGTGTGCGACGGGGCCCCGCGACGTCGTGCTGACCGGCGGCGAGCCGCTCTTGTTCGGGCCCTGCGTCGAGCTCTCGCAGCGGCTGCGCGCGGCTGGGCACTTCTTGACGATCGAGACCGCCGGCACGGTGATCCGCGAGGGGATCGAGGCCGACCTGATGTCGATCTCGCCCAAGCTCGCCCACAGCACGCCATGGCAGCGGGCCGCCGCCGAGGGTCGGCCCGCGCTGGCCCAGCGGCACGAGGACGCGAGGATCGATCGCGCGGTGCTGCGGCGGCTGGTCGGCACGTTCGACTCGCAGCTCAAGCTCGTGATCCGCAGCGCGGATCCGAGCCACCTGGAGGCCGATCTCGCCGAGGTCGACGCGCTGCTCGCCGAGCTCGACGTGCTCGCCAGCCTGCCGTGCGAGCGCGTGCTCTTGATGCCCGAGGGGATCGACGTCGCTACGCTCGAGCGCGGCTATCGTGTCTTGGTCGAGCCCTGTCGCCGTCGCGGATTTCGGCTGGGCCTTCGCATGCACATTCACTGGTTCGGGCACACGCCCGGGACTTGAGGACATCGATCGATGCGGACCCGCTTCCTCGCATCTTTACACTGCTCGGCGACCGGCGAGGCCCTCCCGCTCGATCGCCTCCACAACCTCTCGCCTGCCGGCAAGCCGATCATCTGTCGCTACGACTTGCCCGCGATCGCCCGAGCCATCGATCGCGATCGCGTCCGCCACCGCAGCCCCGGCATGTGGCGCTGGCGCGAGCTCCTGCCGCTGCCCTTCGACCATCAGCCGATCACGCTCGGCGAGGGTGACACGCCGCTGCTCGGCGCCCCGCGGATCGCCGAGCAGCTCGGGCTCGCGCCAGACAAGCTGTGGATCAAGGACGAGGCCAGCAACCCGACCGGCTCGTTCAAGGCCCGCGGCATGAGCACGGCGGTCAGCATGGCCAAGCTGCTCGGTGCGACCGCGCTCTCGGTCCCCTCGGCTGGCAACGCCGGTGGGGCCGCGGCCGCCTACGCGGCCCGAGCCGGCTTGCCCGTGCACGTGTGGGTCCCGAGCGATACGCCCGAGATCAACCAGCGCGAGGTCGTGCTCTACGGCGGCACGCTGCACCGGATCGACGGGCTGATCGACGACTGCGGACGCGCGGCCGCGGCCGCCCGCGAGCAGCTGGGCAGCTTCGATCTCTCGACGCTCAAGGAGCCCTACCGGCTGGAGGGCAAGAAGACGATGGGGCTCGAGCTGGCCGAGCAGCTCGGCTGGCGGCTGCCCGACGTGATCGTCTACCCGACCGGCGGTGGCACGGGCTTGATCGGAATGCAGCTCGCGTTCGCACAACTACGCGAGCTCGGCTGGCTGGACGACGCCCGACCGCCGCGCTTCGTGGTCGTGCAAGCAAGCGGCTGCGCGCCGATGGTCCGGGCCTTCGATCGCGGCCTGACCCACGCGCCCCGCTGGGAGGACGCGGCCACGCTAGCGTCGGGGCTGCGCGTGCCTGCTGCCGTCGGCGACTTCCTGATCCTGGATGCGCTGCGCGAGAGCCATGGCACCGCGATCGCCATCGATGACGCGGCGCTGATCCGCGACATGCAGGCGCTCGCGGCTGCCAGCGGCGTCGATGCGTGCCCGGAGGGCGGCGCCTGCTTGGCCGCGATCCGCGAGCTGCGTGCGCGCGACTGGATCCGCGCCGACGAAGAGGTCGTGCTCTTCAACACCGGCGCCGGGACCAAGTACCTCGAGGTCCTGCGCTCGCTCTAGCAGGGTCGAATCAGTACTCTCGTCGAACCCGAGCGAGCGACTCATCGACGACCACTTTACCGCTCTCCTCCTCGGAGACCTCGCTGACCGAGTCGCCCGCGACCTGCCGGATCTGCATCCGCTCCGAGCTGCCGAGCTCACCCTCGTCGTAGACCGATCGAACGCCGCTCGTCTCGCGGCGAGGCAGCGGCTGCGGTGTGGGTGTGAGATCGGGGTTGGTCCGGCGAGCGTCGCCCTGCAACCCGCGCGGCTGGCTGAGCCGCCAAAACCGGATCGTCTTGGGTGTGGCCCCGGTCAGGCGGACCAGCTCGTCGTCGCTCAGCCGTGGGAGCAAGTCGACGTAGCGCCCGAGCGCGCGGCCGACCTCCTCGACCTGCTGGCGGAGCGTCTCGACCGCGCTGACCGGCGTCCGAGCGAGGCGCGAGAGCTCTTCGTCGGTTAGCCGACAGAAGAGATCGAGATAGGGCACCAGCCGGTTGAGCGGGTTGGCGGCCTTGTCGGCCATGGACGGCTGACTGGACCGCTCGCTGGCGGCCCGCTTCGCGTCGCTGGTCTCGCGGCTGCGCGACTCGACCTCCGACCGGCTCACGCGAACCTGCTTGAGCGCGATCCGACCGATGGTTCCATCGGCGGGCGAGGGGTCGTCGCCCACGTCCGCGAAGGCACCGGAGTCGAGCGCCGCTTTGTCCTCGGGGTCGGTCAAGCTCGCGGGCATCTTAGCCGCTCGCCCGGGCGCTGGGCGAGCCGATCGAGCACGACGCTCGATGAGCGCAGGGTCCAAAACCGCTCCCGAGCGCGTTCGCGCGGGCTTTGGCCCCCACGAGATCACATCGCACCCCGAGCGAGTACCATCGGTGTGTGCCGTCTCGCTCGCGCGCTCTGCTGCCCTGCGCGATCGTGTGCGCCTCGGTGCCGCTCGGCAGCTGCGGCCTCGAGGCGCGCAGCTGCGATCTCGCGACCAACGCCATCGTGCTGCGAGCCACCGTGACCGACAGCGACGAGGACCTCGAGGTCGAGCTCGAGCTCGAGACCGGCGGCAGCGAGGAGGGACCCGGGACCGCGCTCGAGCTGTGCAGCGACTCGGGCGAGGTGCTGCGGGTCAACGGCGAGGACGCAAAGCCCGTCCGCGTGCTCGGCCAGCTCTACTACACCGTCGAGCTCGACGAGCGAGCGGAGCTCTACACGATCGAGTTCGTGCGCGAGGCCGAGACCATCCGCGTCGACCTCGAGCTGCCGCCGCCCTTCTCGATCGTCGCGCCGGTCGAGGACCAGGAGGTCCCCCGCGGCGAGACCTTCGACATCACCTGGGAGCCGGACTGGCCCGGCCACATGATCTCGCTAGCGATCGAGGACGAGATCGGCTCCGACTGCCTCGAGGGGCTCGGCTTCACGCAGGACATCGAGGACCTCGGCGCCTCGACGCTGGCCGCCAACAAGCTCGAGGCCGGCACCGCGGCCGCCGAGACCTGCAAGGCCTGGGTCTCGCTGACGCGCTCGGCGAGCGCCGCCTATCCCTCCGAGCTGCACGAGGGCGGCAGCATCGAAGGTTTTGTCAAACGCCGCCGCCGATTCTTGTCGAGCTATTGAGTAATCCCTGCGCTCGGTTGCGTCTGGCCTCTCGGCCAACTCAACCGAGCACGGGGATAAAAAAACCGCCGTGGACCCCTCCACGGCGGCGATAAATCAAGCCATGAGACCTCCGAGACCATGGAGGTCGAGCCGCCCGGCGTCCCCTAAACACCGAGCGCGCTCGTTTAATTGCCCTACCCTACGGACGCTGCTTCCTACTCCTATCTCGTACGATCCGATTGCCCCCGATCGTCGGGTGCGTAGCTGGCGAAATCTCGTTCAGCAGCCGCAGCGCCTCGGCGTGCGTGCGACCCTCGAGCACCGCGAGCATCTCCAAGGCCCGGCTCGCGTCGATCCGGGCGCGACGGCTGTTGGACTTGGCCAGCGCCTCGCACAGCCGGGCCGCGTGCTCGTAATGCGCTCCGTCGATCTTGGCGTTCGGCTCGCGCGCGATCGCGTTGCCCCACTCGAGCACCGCGCGGACCGACTCGCGCAGCTCGGGCTGGCGGAGCATCAGGTAGCCGAGGCGCGGGGCGTGGCGCTCGGCCAGCGCGAACCAGCGGGGCAGCCCCTGCATCGTTCGATAGCCGCCGTCGCGAAACTGCCGCATCGGTGTCAGATCGATCGACCGGCCCTGCCCCTGGGCGCCGCCGAGCTTCTCGATCAGATCCTTGGAGCCTTGCACCGGGCACATCACGGTCGCCGATATGTGGCCCTGCAGCTCCCAGTCGCCCTCGTGCTTCCACCGCTGCGAGAACTCGATCGTCCCCTGCTCGGCCAATTCGTCGTGGTCCCAATACCAGATCTGGGTCCCGATCGAGTCGTCGGGGTTGAACCAAGCCCAGAGGTTCTGAAACGCGTTTTGATGGTCGATGATCGCCTTGCGGACCTTGTCCTCGATCCCGGACTTCAACGCATCGACCTGCTCTTTCGTAACCTCTTGATTGGCGGCTCCGAGCGACGCGACCAGCTCCTGCAGCGCTTGCTCGACCGCATTGTTCAACGCGTGGTGCCCGGCCTCGGCCCCCGCGTCGCTGACGTTGTCCTCTTCCATCAAGACCGCGACGACCCCGATGACCCCGGCGAACTCGAGCCCCGGCAAGCTCGCGGGCCCGGGGATCGCTCTCAGGGCGGTCGTCCACTCGCCGATCGCGGGCGGCACCACGATCACGTCGCCCGAGTCGACGTCGTTCGTGCCGAGGTTTCCGTGGCTGCCGGGGGTCCGCTCGACCACTGGCGCGCCGATCAAGGTCAGCGACTCACCGACCGCGATCGTCTGGCCATCGATCTTGAAGAAGACTGTCCACAAATACGGCTCGGCGCTCCCCCAACCATCGCCCTCGGTGTGGGCGATGATTCGATCGATGTCCAAAATGACATTGAGGATGTCGCGAGCCATCGGGGTCCTCCCTGCGCCGCGCTCGTCGGAGCAATCGTCGAAAGATCGAGGCGATGATCCGAGGATCGAGCCGCCGAATGTCTCGAGCCGCGGCGAGGTACAAGGTGCGTATATTCGGCGCTTCGCGACCTTCAACAATCACCTCAGAAAAAATCACATCAGGTCTGTGGGGCGCCGGCCCGCGCCCCACGGAACGAGGTATTTCCACCAACATGTCGACATTTCGGGGAACCCGGCCACGGGGTCGACGAGATCTCCCCGCGTTCGCTTCCGCCGCCACGATCGTCGGGACACGCTGAACGAGCGGCGCTCAGGGCTTCAGCACCCCTGGTGCGATCGACCTCACGGCCGCCGGGGTCAAGCCGAGGACGATGGCGTCTATCGTGGTGCTGGAGGGCCGCCTCGGATGCCGACATTTTATCAGACCGCCGGGACTTGCTCGAGCCTCATGCGCGGGAACCCGCGCTGGCAAGTCGTCGCCGTGCTCGACGAGCGATGGTCCGTGCCGCCGCGTCGCCTTCGGCTCTCCGTGCCGAGCGAAGCTGGAGCTGCGCTCGCGTTGGACTCGGTCGCGAAGCTAGCCGTGTTCGGCGTCGGCTCGACGATCAACCGCCAGATGGGCGTCGACCTGCACACCGGAGAAGCGCTGTGGCATGCCGAGCTCCCGCTGGAACCCCCGCTCCCCGCCCATGAGAGGATCGATGCGTGGGGCGGCGGCCGCCTCATGGCGGTTTGCCAGCAGGAGGTAGCGCTGCTCACTCGTGAAGGGCCCAAGTACGTCGCCCGCGTGTCGGAGGGATGCTTCACGCGTCCACGCCTGCACGAAGACGGACGGCTCGAGGGTCCGCTCCCAGCCCCGGTGCTGAGCGACGATGGACGCATCCTCGCTCACCTGACGAACGACCGCTTGACGGCCAGCGACGTGGAAGGCCGACCCGTCTGGGAGTTGCCCTTCTCGCAGGGCCAGCCGAGCTCGCTCATCCCAGCAGGGGCGGACCGCTTTGCGTGCATCCATGAAGGGGATCTGATGCTCGTCGACGCGGGCAGGATCGTCGCACGGCGCGAGCTCGATCTGCCGGCGCGGACGAGCATCCATGGACGCGTGGGAGCGACCAGCTTCGTGTTGTTTGTCGTGTTAGAGCCCCTCTTGGTCGACGCGACCACTCGAGCAGCGCCGGTCCGGCTCCCCTCGGGCTTCCCCTGTCGACCCCTCGGGGAGGCAGGGCCGCTCTTGTTCGCCGATCAAGACGGTCGCTACGCCGCGCTCGATTCGAAGGGCCTGGTCGCGTCGCTCCGCCGCCCCTGGCCCTACTTGCGCCGATTTCCTCCCGCAGCGCCGGGCCAGTGGATCGTCTGGGCCGACCGCGAGACGAACACGCTCGTCGCCAGCGATACGCGAGGTCGGATCTCGTGGTCGCTGGGGATCGGGCCCACGTCGGTCGAGTCGCTCGTCGCGGGGACCGGACACATCCTCGCCCAGGATCGCACGCTGCTAGTATTCGGTGGTGCTGAAGCTCGCTAAATTGATTGTCACGAGCCCACGCCCATGCTCGAATTGACCTTGACCTCGGGAGCCAAAATCAAGGTCACTGCCAGCCATCTCTTGTATTCTGCCGGACAGTGGCGGCGAGCAGGTACATTGAAGGTAGGCGACGAGCTCGCAACGCTCGGTGATGGAGCGCTCATCTGTGCTCACCCACAACAAGTGACCGGCAGGAGCTGGGCTCCGGCGACCACTCACAAAGCGCGCCCGGCATGACTCGAACATGCGACCCTCAGGTTCGAAGCCTGATGCTCTATCCGACTGAGCTACGGACGCGTGCTCGCGCTTCTATCACGGCTCCCCTCCCCCGCCAAGACCCGCCGCTCCGCTCGCAACCAGCGCCCCATGAGACGGGACCGCACCCTGCTAGGATCAGGCGTCTCGCTCACTCAGCTGCCCACCCTGCCCGCGCGTGCGCTCGAGCTCGTCGGCTGCGGCCGGTCGCAGCGTCACCCACGCAAAGTCGTGCACGTCGAGGAAGTCTCGCGGTGGGTGACCGAGCTCGCGCAGCTCGTCGCGGAGGGCCCGAGCGACGTCTAGGTAGCGGACATAGGCGGCGTCGCTCGGGTGCTTGCTCGGCCGGAACGCGGCGCGACCCGCTTCGGCCCGCACGATCTTGCCTTGCAGATCGAACGAGGTCGGCCGCACGCACACGTGGACGTCGGGGGCCAGCAAGGCTCGCGGGCCGGTGACGAGCTGCCACGAGTGCCCGGGCGCGCCCGCGTTGGTCAGCGCCGTCTGCAGGCGGCCCAGGTCGGCCTCGCGGGGATCTTGAGCGAGCTTGATGATCGCGGCGGCGAGCTCCGAGGTGGGATCGGCCGCACGGACGGCCTCGGCCTGGACGGCGGGGACCAGATCGGTGGCCGCGAGCACCTCGGCGAACTGGTTGCGGATCACCTCCCACGCACCGCGCTGGTAGGCCTCGGCCAGCGCGACC
>CBFGLP010001518.1:0-14318 GCA_965649595.1 uncultured Myxococcales bacterium
AGCTCCTTGATGCCGCCGTTGCAGTTGGTTGCGATGACCAAGTAGTGGGGTTGACTCTCGGCCAAGCTCGGCAAGTGCAGCAGGAGATCGTGGTGGAACTCGCCTTGCTGCCAGTGGGCGAGCAGCTCGTAACCACCCTGCTCGGCCCGCAGGCGCGCGAGCGCGGGGCCGAGCAGCAGCGACTCGGCGAGCTCGGTCAGAACAAGCGGTTTACGCATGCGCTCGTGCTAGCGCGACTTCCCTCGAAGTCCACCATCTCAGCCGTTGACGATGGACATCCCGCGCGCGTCGTAACGCGTCCCCGCGGCCACACCCTTGGGTGCGATCGCATCGATCGTGGCGCGTTCCTCGGCGGTTAGCTTGATCGTAGTGGCGCCTACGTTCTCGTCGATTCGGCTCCGCTTGGTCGTGCCGGGGATCGGGATCACGTGCTCGCTGCGATCGAGCAGCCACGCGAGCGCGAGCTGGGCTGGCGTGCACCCGCGCGCTGCCGCCAGGCGATGGATCGCATCGACCAGCTCGAGGTTGCGGGTGAAGTTCTCGGCTTGGAAGCGCGGCGCGAAGCGGCGGTAGTCGTCGGGCGCGAGGTCATCGATCGAGCGGATCGCTCCGGTCAAGAAGCCGCGTCCGAGCGGGCTGTAGGCGACGAAGGTGATGCCCAGCTCGGCGCAGGTGTCCAGCAGCTCGTCCTCGGGCTCGCGCGACCACAGCGAGTACTCGGTCTGCAGCGCCGTGATCGGGTGCACCGCTGCTGCTCGACGGATCGTCGCTGGCGCGGCCTCGGATAGGCCCAGCCAGCGGACCTTGCCTTGCTGGACCAGCTCTGCCATCGCGCCGACCGTGTCCTCGATCGGCGTGGTCGGGTCGACACGGTGCTGGTAATAGAGGTCGATGTGATCGACGCCGAGCCGGCGGAGGCTAGCCTCGCAGGCTTGGCGCACGTACTCGGGCTTTCCGCTGATTCCGCGGAACGAGCCGTCTTCGCCACGTTGGACCGCGAACTTGGTCGCGAGCACCACGCGGTCGCGGCGGTCGGCGATCGCTCGGCCGACCAGTTGCTCGTTGCGGCCGACACCGTACATGTCCGCCGTATCGAGGAAATCGATCCCGCGCTCGAGCGCGTGGTGGATCGTGGCGATCGAGTCGGCCTCGTCGGCCGGACCATAGAAGTCGGACATGCCCATGCAGCCGAGGCCAATCGCGGACACGCTGGGACCTTGGTTGCCGAGGCGGCGGCGGGGAAGGGGAGTGTTGTCGCTCATCGAGCGCGAGCATGACCGAAGGCGGCCGCCGATCTGACGGCGCCTAGCGATCGCCTCGCTGCGATCCTGCGAAGGGCCCAGGGGTTTCGCTCAGTTCTTCAGTCGCGGGCGGCTGACGATGCCTGCTGCTCGAGCGTGTGCCAGCGTTGCTCGTGCCCCGCGAGCCGCGTCACGACGGCGTCGAAGAGGGCGCCGAGCGCTGGAACCTGCGGATAGGGCTTGTCGAACAGCTGCATGTACGAGAGCGCCAGCGGGCCCGTGCGCCGAAAGCAGGGCTTATCACCCGCGTCGTCGCTGGCGACCAGCATCGTCAGCTCGGGCAGCCCGTGCCCGCGCCAACGCAGCTGGACTCCACCCGCACAGGGCCGAGCGCCGAGCAAGCTCCAGCCTGCGAGCGCCTGATCGTCTTCGAGCCCCAGCAGCTGCCCGATCGGCTCACCCAGCTCTGCGGCCGCCCAGGTTGCCTCGAAGGGATCGCGCTCGCTAGCGAGGCTAGCGAGATCGATCGCGGCCCCGTAGTGCTCCGTGATCCCGCTCTGGAACAGCCCGCCGAGCAGGAAGTCGTGCTGGACCTCGCTCGCAGCCACCGGGTCGCGCACGACCGCGCCGCTGTACCAGAACTCGAACGCCTTGCGGGCGCGTCGGAGCGTCGCGCGACAGCGAGACACGTAGGCCTCGCAGGTGTCCGGCGACCAGGCGTTGCTGTTGATCAGGCTCGCGACCTCGATCGCCTGGCTGACCGCGAAGCCGGTCCCGACCGAGTAGACCGGATCCGAGAACCCGAACGCGTCGGCGAGCAGGATGAAGTCGCGATCGGCGGGGCGCTTGGCTTGGCGGGCGAAGCCATTGCGTTGGTACACGCGATCGTAGGGTGTACCGCCTTCCGCGGGTCGCCGTGCGAGCGTGAAGTGAGGGGCATGGGTCGACTCGGCGATCTCGCGGTAGTCCTGCTCCGACACGGGGCCGTGCCGCGAGACCACGCCGTAGCTGAGCCGCTTGCCGCCCCACAGCGGGATCTGCCAGGTCCAGATCCCGTCGCGGACCTGCGATAGATATGTGGTGCGGAGGATCTGACGAATGTCGACCTCGCTCTCGGGGACCGGCTGGCGGTGGCGCACGTCGTACTGTAGGTAGCTCCAGCCGCGCGCTCGCATGGTCTCGACGAACGCCTCGGGCCGCTCCTCGACCACGTCGTAGTAGGCCCAGGTCGCGTAGACCGGCAGCAGCTTCTCGACCTCGCCGAGCTGGCTTGCGACCACCATCGCCGGCCCCGAGCAGTCGAGGATCAATCCTTCGACGACAAAGTCCCCCGCGCTGGTGTGGACCTGCTTACGCTCGAAGTCGATCGTGCTCACGCGCCCACGCACGACCTCGATCCTCCACGCATCGATCATCGCCTGCTCGAGCTCCGAGCGGGCCACGTGCATGGCCTCGCCGACCTCGCGCGTGCCGATCGGGAAGAACGCGACCTCGGGCTCGGCGATGAAGGTGGTCCCGTACTTGGGCGTGTACGAGGGCAGCGCTTGGACGCGCGGGAGCAGGGCCGCGAGCTCGGGGTGACGGAAGAGCTCGGGGATCAGCGACTCGCCGATCTTGTAGCTGGCTGGCTCGGGGTCGATGACGACGACGCGCTCGCTGGACAAGAAGTGACGAAGCACGAGCCCCGCGACGCCCGCGCCAATGATCAGGTGCTCGACCTGTTGCACGGCGCAAGCGTACTCGCCTTGCCTGCTCGATTTCGCTCCAAGAGCCAGAAACGGCCGCTCAGCCCAGGCTTCTAGTCGAATCTCCCCAGCTCGCGCGATACCCGTTTATCCAGGCTCGCTCGATACCTTCTGTCGAGTGTCGCTTTACACTCGACAAGCAGCATGGCAGGCTGTTCGTGATGTTGGACACCACGCGCCTGACCAACCTGTTGCCCGTCAAGATGCGCAGCCAAGTCGACAGCTACTTCGAGGCGCTGTCGGTGTTCACGGAGATCCGCGACCCCAAGGTGCTCGCGGCTCTCGGCCCCTCGGGTGTGCGCGGGCTCTTGCTGCACCGCGGCAAGCAAGCAGGCCCGACCAAGATCCCCGCCCACCACGACGCCCACTTCGACTGGACCTACCCGGCCGATTTCCCCGAGATGGCCGATCTCTATCGCCGGGCCAAGCAGGGCCAGTGGGACGCCGACCAGCTGCCCTGGGAGATCGACGTCGATCCGCTCAACCCGGAGGTCCCGCTGCTGCCGGGCTGGTTCATCGACGCCGAGACCCTCGCGACCAACATCGGCACCAAGTTCAGCGAGCGCGAGAAGGCGCAGTTCCGCTTCAGCGTGGTCGCCTGGATGCTCAGCCAGTTTCTGCACGGCGAGCAGGGGGCGTTGTTCGCCGCCGCGCAGGTGACCGAGGCCGTACAGTTCTTCGACGGCAAGCTTTACGGCGCCACACAGGTGATGGACGAGGGCCGCCATATCGAGGCCTTCCATCGCTACCTCGATCAAAAGCTCGGCCGCCTCTACCAGATCAACGACAACCTGTTCGTGATCATCGACTCGCTGATGACCGACGGCCGCTGGGACATGAAATTCCTCGGCATGCAGATCATGGTCGAGGGCCTCGCGCTAGGGGCGTTCGGCGTGCTCTATCGGGTCACCAATGAGCCGCTGCTGCGCAAGCTCCTGCAGATGGTCATTCAAGACGAGGCCCGACACGTCCACTACGGCGTGCTGGCCCTGCGCGAGCACATCACCAAGGAGCTGAGCGAGCGCGAGCGGCAGGAGCGGGAGGACTGGGCGTTCGAGGTCGCGATCCTGATGCGCAACCGCTTCATGGCCTACGAGGTGTTCGACGAGTGGTTCGACGGCCTGATCTCGCGCGAGCAGTGGCGAAAGTTCATCACCGAGGTGCCGGGCATGCGGATGTTCAGGCAGGTGATGTTCTCGCGGCTGGTCCCGAACCTGCGCGAGATCGGGCTGATGAGCCCGCGGATCCTTCCGTACTATGAGAAGGTCGGGCTGATGCAGTACTTCGACGGGGTGGCGGCGGATCGGCTGACGGCCGAGCAAATGTTGCGGGACCTCGATAGCCCGATCACGGGCTATTGAGCGGTCCCGTCACGTACGCCTAGACCTCACCCGCCGAGGCCCTCGAGCGTGCCTGGGTACCCCAGCGAGTGAATCAGCTCGAGCGACTGCAGCTTCCACACCCCGTCCTCGCGTACGAAGGTCGCCGTGTTGGCGGCAAGCAGCAGGACCTTCTCGTCGATGTCGATGGCCAGCTCCGGGGGCGGCTTGACCGAGTTGACGAACTTGAAGTGGGCCGTCGCGTTGTCGCCGTCGAGCTCGACCGCGATCTCGCTCACCGCCAAGTTGGCCTGGGCGGACACCATGATCGGGCCGTACTCCTCGAGCAGACCGTCGAGCCCCTCGAAGTGATACTCGCCCCCGTCGAAGTCGACCACGTCCATGCTGAACTCGGGGTGGATCCTCTCGCTCAGGCTGGTCAGCCCGGCAAGATCGGCGTTGTCGACGATCGTGGCGAAGCCCATCACCATCGCGCGGACCTCCTCCTTGGACTCGAGCTGGTCGATGCGAGCCTCGAGCGCCTCGACCTCGCCATCGGCCGCCTCGGCCTCGGTGCAGGAGCTGAGCAGCACCGGTGAGAGCGGCAGCAGCAGCGTGAGCCCGAGAGCGCGGGCGAGTCGATGAGCGTGATTGGATGGTGAGCTTGGCTCGGACGTGGTGTTCATGGTTTGTCCTTGGTTGCAGTTGGTGGTGGGTTCGGAGCGTCGCTGGCCTGTTCAGACCTCGGTGTAGGGCAATGACAATCATGTCTCCAATGCAAAGCTCATATGCACATCATACGTGGGACGAATAATGGGCTAAGATGCCTCGCATGGACCCCCACGACCTCGCTGGCCACGACCTCAACCTCCTCGTGGCGCTCCATGCCCTGCTTCGGGAGCGCCACGTAAGTCGGGCCGCGGCTCGGATTGGTGTGAGTCAGCCCGCCATGAGCCGAGCCCTCGCGCGCCTGCGCGATATGTTCGATGATCCGCTGCTCGTTCGGGTCAAGGCGGGGATGCAGCCGACCCCGCGAGCCCTCGACCTCTACCCCCAGGTCGAAGCAATTCTCGCCGAGGTCCGCGAGCTGATCCGACCTGCCGAATTCACGCCACACCTGGCGACCGGCACGATCCGCATCGCCGCGCCCGATCTCGTGGTCTACATGTTCGTCCCGGCCCTGATGCGCAGCCTCGCCGAGCAAGCCCCAGGCCTCGACCTCGAGATCGTCCAGTGGGTCCCGAGCTGGCGCGAGGGCCTCGAGGGCGGCGCCATCGACTTGAGCGTGGGAATGCCGAGCGTAGGCGAACCCAACGTCTACGCCCGCACGCTGTTCGAGAGCGACTGGGCCTGCGTCCTGCGCAAGGGACATCCCGCTCTGCGCGCAAAGTGGACCCTCGAGCGCTTCGTGGCCCTCGATCACATGCTGGTCTCGTTCAGCGGTCGTGGCCGTGGGCAGATCGACGAGGCCCTCGCCGAGCTCGGGCTCGCGCGACACGTTGCGCTGCGCGTCCCTTACCCAGTCCTCACTCCCTTGCTCGTTGCCGAGACCGATCTGGTGCTGACGACCCCGCGCTGGCTCGCGTGCAAGCTCTCCACCGAGGTCGGGTTGGCCATTCGTCGACCGCCATTCACCGTTGCTCCGGTCCGCGTAGCCATGCTCTGGCATGCACGCAGCCACCGCGATCCGGCGCATCGGTGGTTTCGGGCGTTGCTCGCCAACCTTGCAGGGGAGCTCGACCGCAAGACCCTGCGATGGTAGTCGGCCGATAGATTTGCGCTCTGCTGGTCACGCGTATGTAGAGCCCTCAATATCGATGTGCACATGCCTGGACCGATCCAACGTCACATGCAGGAGGATCACGATCGGCTCGACGCCCTGCTCGTCGCTGCCACTGCCGAGCCCGGGCATATCGAGCCTCGAGCCTTCGCCGAGTTTCGCCGCGGGCTGCTGCGGCACATCGGCCTCGAGGAGAAGATCTTGTTCCCGGCCGCTCGTGACGCGAACGGTGGCGTAGCACCGAGCGGCTTCGACAGGCTACGCAAGGACCACGGCCACATCGTCGCCTTGCTCGTACCGACACCGACGCCGGAGCTCGTCGCGCAGCTGCGCGCGATCCTCGAGCCGCACAACGTGTTCGAGGAGGAGCCCGGCGGATTCTATGAGGTTTGCGAGGCACTCATCGGAGCGCGAGCCGAGGCCGTGCTCGCGGCTCTGCGGGACGCGCCCGAGGTGCCGGTCCGGCCGCACTACGACGGGCACGAGTCGAGCTTGCTTCGTCAGATGCGAGCGGAGAAGGCCTCTTAGGCGCCCTGAGGGGGCCTTGCTCGTCGCTCGGTCGCCGTGCTCGTCCGACTCTCCCGTCGCGTACGCATCTCGTCGGCGATCGCCACGAGCTCGTCGGTCGAGAGCAATCGCCGGGCTGCGGGGAAGATCTGCTCTTCCTCGAGCCGCAGGTGCTCGAGCAAGGTGGCCCGCAGCGCTCGCGCCGGCTCAATTAGGACGGTGCGATCGACTGGTTGGCCAGCGGCGATCCGCTCCCACTCTCGACACAGCGCGGAGATCATCGGCTCATGCTCGAGATGCTCCCGCGCCTGCCGAGCCATCACCTCGGCCACATCGGCGGGCGCACGTGTCAGCAGTCGGGGTGCGAGCGTCTCGTCCTCGTCGAGCGTGTGGTTGGGCAGCGCCTCGAGGAAGTACTGCAAGAGCCGGCGCGCCGCATCGACCGCCTCTGCTTCGGGCACCTCTCGAGACTCAGCGAGCTTCACCGCGAGCTCGGTGAAGAGCCGGATTCGTTTGTGGCACTCGAGCAGGAACTCGATCGCACCGGTCGTGACCGGCGGTTGGTGTGCGCTCCTGAGCGTTACGAACATCGAGGACTCCGGGTGGTCAGCCGTGCGCGAGCGAGAGCCGCACGGCGAAGGCGGCGACGAGGCTGCAGGAAACCACGAGCGACCAGCCGATCTGCCGGATTCGTCGCGCGTGAGGCGGGGCCCAGGCGAGCACGATCGCGGGCAGCACGGCTGGGGTTAGCGCGAGGGCAGCGTCAATTGCCAAGGGGTGCGCGATCGAGACGACGAGCGCGAGCACGATCGATCCCAGACCGACAGCGGTCGCACCGGCCACCAACCCCTGCACGGGTCGACGCTTCGCACGTGCGAGCACGGCACGGACCGCGAGCGTCACCGTCACGAAGGCCGCCGCCCACACGCTAGCGAGCACGAGCGCGGTCTCGAAGGATGCGCCGCCGGCGAGCGCGATGGGCAGGACCGTGGACGAGAAGGCGAGCGCCGCGACGACCTCGCCGCCAGTCGTTTTCTCGATCTGCCGTCCAACGAGAGCCGCGAGCAGCAGCCCCAGCGTGCCCGGCACGAGGGTAGCCAGCCGTGCGTCCATCGGCGCGAGCAACAGCCCGCCAAGCCCAGCCAAGAGGGCGATCAGGGAAGCGACGATCAGCACCCTCCGGGCGCGACGAGAGGCCTCGGACCGCGCTCGGGTGCCCCTGTGACCGAGCAGGACGAGCGCCGGCTCATGAGTGAAGAACACTGCGACGGCCGCCAGCGCGAACAGCAGCCCCGCCGGACAGAATCGTCCGAGCACGAGCGCCGTGCCGACCGGGAAGAGCAGCTGCGCCCATGCGCCGTGCTCTCGCGGGAGCAAGGAGCGCGCGGGAGCACCCGTTCGTGGAGCGGGTACTGGCCCTTCGAGGGCGTGGCTCATCGTCGTCGAGCATGCCTGTGGTCACGACCTCGTGCCCACGCTGTGATTGCGCTCGTGGGTCCTACCTCGAGCGAGCTTCGTCGCCGAAGATGTCCTCGAGCAGCGCCGCTAGCCGGACTCCACCTTGCTGTAGCCGCTGCTCGACGATCGGCCGATTGTGGGCGTACCAGTCCTCGCCGAGCACGTCGCCCTTTCGAACCTCGCGGACGCCGTCTGCATGCAGGTACCCGTTCGCCGCCGCGAACAGGCGTGACTCCTCGATCCAGTCGTAGGCCGAATCGCTCATCGCCCAGCGCTCTCGCTGCGCTTTACTGATCTGCCCGTCGAGCCGAGCCGCCCAGCGCTGCCAGTCGAGCTGCTCCCGCGCCAGCGCGATGAAGATGATTCCGCCATCCCACAGCGCGTGGAGGTTGGTCCGGTCGGTCGAGCTCGGCGTGTACTCGAGCAGCCGCAGGTCGGCGATGTCGTTGCCGCCCTTGTCCTCGCGGTGGCCTGCATGGAGCGGCTGGTGCACGTCGCCGACGAAGTGGATCAGGAAGCGCAGCGCCTCGCCCTTTTGTTGGTCGCTCGCCCGCTCGCTGCGCAAGATGTCCGCGTAATAAGTGATCCCGGTAGCGACGCAGCCTGCTTGCGCCATGCATGCCTGGTAGAGCTGACGTGGCGTCGTCGGGCCGCGGAGGTTTACGTAATGGCTCGGGCTAACGAACCCAAATTGCGTGTCGAGCTTGGCCTGCTGGTCTGGCCAGGTCGCCGCGCTCGCGAGCGTGTCGTAGTCGGGCATGTCGGCCAACAGCGCGAGCACCCGTTCGCGGACCTTCGGCGACAAATTGCGGTCGGCGATCTCCCCGACGATTCGGTGGCCGTCGTCGTGCCATGCGAGCGCCGGCCGGGCGGACAGGCTCGCGAGCATGGCCAGACCGAGCGCGAGCCAGCGCGAGCGGAGGCGACGAACCGGGTGGATGGAGGGCGAGAGCATCGCCGGCAAGGTGTACCAGGAACGACGGGTAGCCTACGTGGTAGGGCATGCTCGTCGGTCAGTCCGCGAGACCGGCGAGCTGCTCGCAACAGATCTCTCGGCGCGGTGATCGCTGTAGGCATGCTCGCATGCGCATCTCCTGGTCACTCCCTGTGCTGGCCTTGTCTGCCTCGCTCGCGTGCTTCGTCGGCGGCAGCGACGAAGAGACGACCACCGTCGGCGACGAGATCGACGGAGCTGGCACGGAGAGCGAGACCGAGACCGACACGGAGAGCGAGACGGAGACGGAGACCGGACCGGAGTGCACGCAGGACATCCACTGCGACGACGATGACGCCTGCACCGAAGATCTCTGCGACGCCGGCTCCTGCGTACACTCCGATATTTCGGCCACCTGCGATGATCAAGACGAGTGCACCATCGACAGCTGCGATCCCGCACGTGGCTGCACGACCGCGCCGATCGTCCAGCCGGGCATGCAGGTGTTCGCAGTCACGAATCTGGTCGAGAGCTTCGTGGTCCCGGCGTGCACGACCACGATCCACATCGACGCGCGCGGGGCTCAGGGCGGCACGGTCGATGGTGGCAACGTCGACTGGCAAGACACGAATTGCCGCAAGGGTCTCGACGCGAGCGCTGGCCCCGATGGGATTGCTGGCAACGGCCCGCTCAGCGCCCCAGGAGGAGCCGCTGGCAATGGTGGCTCCGGCACGGCGCCCTCCGGCGTGGGCGCTGGCGGGGCGGGTTGGAAGAGCAATGGTGGTGACTCGAGCTTCGGCAGCCCCGCGACGGGCGGCCAGGCTCCACCTTCATTCATGGGTGGCTTGGGCGGACCCAGCTTCACCCCGGGTGGCGAGGGCGGCTTCGGTGGCGGAGGCGGGGCCGTGTGTGGTTGCGGGGGTGGTGGCGGCTATTCGGGTGGAGGCGGAGGCGAAGGGCAGAGCTGTCGGGCGGGAGGCGGTGGTGGTGGCTCGTTCAACGCGGGCACCAATCCGATGAGCGCGACCGGCGTCGGGCTCGGCAATGGCGAGGTGATCATCTCTTGGGCCGGGTGATCTCGGGGTAGCGATCTCGCCCGCGAGCACGTCATCGGGCGGGCTGGCGTTCCTGCGACGTTGGCTGGTCCCCGCCCGAGCTCGGGTGACGGGGTGTGACCGACACGTTCGGCGGTCGCGACCTGCTCGCGCGAGCTGGACCGCTCGGTGACGCGGGCTCGATCCACGCCCGCGAATCTGTGGCGAAGCGGGGCCGGTCCGAAGAACAGCGAGCACGAGCGCGTGCCCGCGATCGAGGCGCCAGCGAGCTCGCGCTCGCTGACATCGCCGCGCTGAACCGACGACTCCGATTGGCTCGTGCTCGAACGGTACCGCGGGGCTCGAACCGTTCGTCACCGTGATCCCGAGGTGGCTCTGTCGTCCCTGACAGTCCGGGGCTCGTGGCGCCATGGTGTCGACCCGGAGAGGCGCCGAGCCGCTCCACGAGTCGGGAGCCAGCCATGTTCGATGACAATTACGACAGCCATCCGGCCGACGAGGCCTGGGACGAGCCGACCCACCCGCCGACGGGGGTCTGCTTCGTCGGCAGCTTCGAAGGCCGCTCCCTGATCACCCTCGAGGTCGAGCGCTCACCTTGCTGGTTCGCCTGCGAGATCGCGGCGCTGCTCGGGCTCGGCGGCGCGGCCGAGCTGGCGCGGCGCCTCGCAATCGACTGGGCCGAGCAGGCGCGCGAGGGCGTGCACTGGCTACGAGTCGGCGAGCTCGAGCTGGCTGAGCTGCTAGAGCTGCTCGCCGAGCGAGGCGTCGTGCTGGCGCCGAGCCTGCAGGAGGCCCGCAGCACGCTCTTGCTGCTCGAGCCGGGCGTCGAGCTGGCGGTCGAGCAGACCCGCAGCTCGCCTGCGGCCGAGGCAGGCCCGCGCCTGCTCGCGCATGTCCGCGAGCGGATCCTGCCGGAGATTGCCGCGCTCGGTCGACCGAACGGAGCGCCGCACGAGCGCGAGGCCGCAGCGGTCGCACGCGAGCGGCTCGAGCTCGAGCGACGGCGCTGGGAGTACGACGCGGTCGAGCGGCTCGGCGATCTGCTCGAGCGCGAGGGCGAGGTCGATCCCGACGTGGTCTGGGCCTATCGCGTGGTCGCGGCCGAGCTCGCGCTGGGTGACGACCTCTGGCAGCTCAAGCCTACGATCGAGCACGGCTGGCTGAGCCCGACCGAGATTGCCCGGCGGCACCTCGGCGTGACGCCGCAGCGGGTCGGCCAGGTCATCAGCTTGATCGGTCTGCGCGACAGCAAGACCCACAGCAAAGCGATTTTGAACAAGGCCCCCGGCCGCGAGCGGTCGGTCGTCACCCATCTCTACAGCCCGGCCGCGGTCGGTCTGATCGAGCGCGAACTCAGGAGTCGAGGTTACCGTCGTGTCGAATGAAATCACGTCCACTCTCACCAGCATCCTCTCCAACACCGCCCGCACTACTACGATGAATCGCAATAATCACGAGGTCCGAATCTGGGTCGAGCGGGACGAAGACGCAAACCGCATCAGCGCCGTGCTCGAGGCGCTCGGCTATTCCGTATTGCGCGAGCTCGAGGAGGGCGACGCCCCCTCGCGGCTGCGCTGGGCGGTCGAGCGGCTCGCCCGTCGCCACAAGCTGACGATCCGCGAGCAGGACATCCTCGAGCGCGTGCTCGCCGGTCGCAACAACGACGAGATCTCCCGCGACCTCGAGATCAGCCGCGCGACGGTCAAGTGGCACATGCACAACGTGTTCGCCAAGACCAACACCGGCAACCGCGAGAGCCTGCTGCGCTTGGCCCTGCAGCTCGGTGGCGTGCGCGAGAGCGAGCTCGATGCCGCGACCCTCGACGAGCTGGTCGGGCAGATCGAGATCGAGGATCTCGTCGCCGAGGACCACGTGCAGGTGCGCGAGAGCGATATCGTGACCGAGGCGATCCCGGCCGCCGCGGTGCCCTCGAAGAGCTGGTACTGAGCCGAGTGGATGTGGAGGGCGAAGAGGGCCTCGGTCTGCGGACCGTGGCCCTCTTTGCGTATGAAAAATTCGATTGCGAAGTAGGCGTGGTTCCGATTGGGTCCGCGTAATCATGCCCCGGCCGAGCGCGGGCCGGACTGGCGGCCGTCGACCTATCGAGTTCGTATTGGTCCTAACTGGTTAGTTAAACCAATTGTCATCACTCGTGACGGCCTCGCCACACTCGGGTCACACGTGCTAATTACGATTCAGCCATGACTCGCACCGCATATTGGCCGATGGTCGGGGCCACCGTCTTCATTTGTGCGTGTGGTCCCCGAGGTTCAGAGGATTCAGGCTTCTCGACCACCTACGCGGGCGACGAGGCCGATGAGGGGGAGACCCTCGGGCAGGACGGGGACGCGACCAGCGAGGGTGCCGACTCGACCGCGGCCGACACGGGCGCCGACGGTGGTGAGTCGAGCGGGACCAAGTTCGACATCGGCGACGGTCAGACCGACGGCGATCAAGCCGAGGGCAACCCCGAAGGGGGCGACGAGGTGTGCTCGAAGGTCGACGTGGTGCTCGCCGTCGACGCCTCGTCGAGCATGGCCGCCGAGATTGCGACGTTGCCGGAGACCTTCGTGTTGATGAAGGACACGCTCGCCACGAAGGTCGGCAACGGCATCACCGACTTTCGCATCGCGGTTATAAACGCGTGCCCAAAGCCCGCCTTCTTCCACAATTACGCGGCGGGGGACACCGACTGCAAGTTTCCCGCGGGCCGCAACTGGCTCGCGTCCGACGATCCAAAAATCGACGAACAGTTCGCCTGCGTGGTCGATATCCCGCTCCAGAACGAGGCGCTCGACGAGAAGGGCGGCAACAACGGCGGGTTCGACAGCAAGCCCGACCAATGCTCCGACAGCGACGACGAGGACGAGCAGCCGGCTTGGACCGCGGCCCAGGCGGTTCAGCCGGGCATCCCGCAGAACAGCAACTTTCTGCGCCCCGACGCGATCGTGTTCGTGGTAGCGATCACCGATGAGGACGAGGCGTTCGCCAGCGTCGGTGACGGGCAGGAGATTCGTGACGCGCTGATCTCTGCCAAGAACGGGGTCGACAACAACGTCACATTCCTCGGGATCGGCGGTGAGGACTGTCAGAGCGCCTATGACGGTGACGACGTGAAGGACTCCGATAACCTGCGCGAGACTGCCGAGGCGTTTGGCGAGCGCGGGCTGTTCCGAAGCATGTGCGAGGAGCAGGGGCCGGACCCGATCGCGGCTGCGTTCGAGGAGGCGCTGACCACGATCGTCGACGCGGCCTGCGACGAGTACGTCCCGGTCGGGTAGGAGCCTCCCACGCAGCATCGGCGATTAGCGGCGGAATCAGAAGCGTCCGGCCCAGCCGATCCCCAGGTAGCGCGGCTGTGCCATCAGGGACAAGCGCTGGCGCTTGCGGCCGGCTCTTCCGAGCGCGAGGTCGACCACCAAGAGCGTAGCACCAGCGACCAAGAGGCCGCCGCCGATGCCGGTCAGCGCGCGGCCCCGCGGGCGGTGATCGTGGATCTCTACGACCGGATCCCAGAGCGTAGCGGGGTCGATCTGCGTACCTCGCCGGAGATCGACGATTCCGATTGTCATGGTCGCAGCCCCAGCCGCGAGCGCGCCTGCGCCGACGACCTCGAGCACGGGGCCGAGCAACTCGGGGCGCGGGCGCTTCTGCCTTGTAATAGTCCGCCGCTCGCTTGCCGGATTATTCGAGGCTGGATATGCGAACCGAAACGTGTCTTCGGGTCGAGTCAGCGAGACCACCCGCAGCTCCGGCACGGATCCCTCGGCGACCCCCACCACGTGGACGCGGTGCTGGCCGAGAAAGAGCGGAGGGCTCGGGCTCGACACCTCGTGCTCGTCCACGAACACGCGGCAAGGCGTCTCGCAGTCGACCTCGATGCGAGCCTGCCCCTCGGCCAGCAGCGCCTCGCGCCGGGCTTGGTAGAGCGCCATCGTCCGAGGCCCGAACTGCTCGACCGGCAGCTCGCTCCCGGCGCTGCGACGGATCGCCTGGTCCATCGCTGCGTCTGCAAACTCGACCTCGCCCGCCATCAGGTAGGCGCGCGCGAGGGCGAGGCGAGCGACCGTGCGGCGCTCGACCAGCGTTGGCTGACCGATGAGGAGATCGGGCTGCGCCTCGAGCAGGGCCAACGACGCTACGAGGGCCTCGCGGCCGGCTTCGGGCTCGCGGTTGATCAGGTCCAGCGCGGTGTCGAGCTCGGTCGCGGGATCGGGCACGTCGATGGTCGGCGACGGGACCTCGGGCGGGGCGAGGGTGAGGAGGGCGAGGAGGAGGG
>CBFGLP010001519.1:0-1912 GCA_965649595.1 uncultured Myxococcales bacterium
GGTCGCCAGGAAGGTCGCCAGGAAGGTGCGCTCGAAGCCCGCCGCACCGACGTGCTCGACCTGGTGCACGAGCGCGGCCTCGTCCCGACCGACGAGCAGCGCGCCGTCATCGAGTCCTGCACCGACCTCGACCGCCTGAAACGCTGGCTTCGCGCGGCGCTCCACGTGGACTCCGTCGCCGCGCTCCTCGCCATGGACGGCTGAGCCAGCCACTTCACTACAATCGGCGAATCATCAATCTCGGAGGCCGAACCCAGTTCGACCTCCGAGATTTGCACTTAAAATCATCGATTGTTCCCACCATGCGCCGATGTACCCCCATCGCCTACACCTCACTCACGAATTTTTTCGATCCCCCGGATAACGCTTCCCCCCTGCCCTGCGTCCCTCGAACATGGCCGTGGCCACCGCGTCCATGCCCCCCTCGCGCACGCCCCCGGAGCGGACCTCCGGTCGTCCCCCTGCCTGGGTCGCCCTGGTCGAGCGCGCGCGCGCCGGTGACCGCGACGCTTTCTCCCAGCTGCACCGCGACTTCGCGCCAATGGTGCACGGCATCCTGCTCGCCCAAGTCGGCCCACCGAGCGCAGACGACCTCACGCAAGAGGCCTTCCTCACCGCCTGGCAGCGGCTGTCCGAGCTGCGCGAGCCGCTGGCCTGGCCGAGCTGGCTGGCGACGATCGCTCGGCATCGCGGACGCGACCACCTTCGTCGCCAGGCCAAGCGACCAGGCACGTTGCCGCCCGAGCTGGTCGATCCGAGCAGCGAGCCCTCGGCTGCGCGTACCGAAGCCGAGCGTCTGCTCGAGCTCATCCGAGCCCTCCCCGAGGCCTACGCCGAGCCGCTGGTGCTGCGGCTGGTCGAGGGCTTGAGCGGACCCGAGATCGCCGAGCGCTGTGGCCTGTCCCCTGGCTACGTGCGCGTGAACCTGCACCGCGGAATGAAGCTGCTGCGCGAGCGCCTGGCCGCGCGAGGTCGAGAGCCATGAACGAGCACGAGCATCAGCGAGCGGACGCGTACCTGTGGGACGGGCAGGGCCCGATCGATCTCGAGGTCGTGCGGCTCGAGCGAGAGCTCCAGCCGATCCGCTGGAAACCTCAGCCGCTGCGAATGCCCACGATCGAGGAGGCGCCCAGCCGATGGATCGGGGCAGTCGAGGAGCAGCCGGTCCCCCGAGTTGGCGCTGGGTCGGACAGGGACACGGCTCGCTGGTGGCCCGCCCTGGTCGCGGGACTGACCGTCGCCGCGAGCGTGCTCGGCGTGTTCTTTGCCGTGCAGCACGGCCCGCTCGAGCGCGAGGATCCGGCGACCGCTCCCGTGCCTGCGATCGATCCCGCCGGACCGCCTCGGAGCTCGCCCGAGCTGGTCGATCCCTTCACTGGAGAGCAGCGAGATGAGTTCGTGGCTCCGGACCAATCGACCGGCCTCCACCCGGACTTGAAGGACCCCTTCGCCAATACCCCAAATCGGCTCCCGCCTTCCTCATCCGACCTCGAGGATCCCTTCGATTCGAACCCGAGCTCGCCCGCCGCCCCTTCTGTGCCATCCGAGCGCGATCACCCTCAGGGCAGCCCCGACCTCATGGACCCTTTCCAGCCACAATCGAGCGATCGCTCGCCCGATCTCGCGGATCCCTTCAACGGTCGGTCGGGTAGCAAGCAGCGAAATTATGAAAAGCCGCGCGAGCGGTCGAACGATCCCTCGCCGGACTTGAAGGATCCCTTCCGGTAATTCGCTCACTTCGTCGTCAGCGACCAGCTTCGGGTCACCGAGACATCGCCATAATCGCGCGGCTCCGGCCAGCCGCTGCGAGGCAGCGCGTCCTCGATGCACGATTCGATGCCCTTCAGCCCGGACGGGCTGACGAAGCCTTCGAGCAGCGAATCGCCGCTCGCATCGACCTGGGTCGCCCTGC
>CBFGLP010001520.1:0-2007 GCA_965649595.1 uncultured Myxococcales bacterium
GTCGTCGCGCTGCAGCGGGTCGATCGTGCCCGCGAGGCCGCCGACTTGCTCGACGTCGCCGAGCAGGCGCTCGAGCACGAGGACGACGCCGTCGCGCGCGAGCTGATCAAGCGCGGACGCAAGGGCCTGCGACCGATGATCGAGGCGCAACGCAAGCGCGAGCGCAAGGTCAAGCCGAGCGAGACCAAGCCCACCACCGCGACCGAAGCCGAGCCCAAGCGCAGCGAGCCTGCCGTCGTCGCCAAGCCGTCAGTCGAGGCTTCGCCCGAGCAGGGCGCCAAGAAGAAGAAAAAGCCCGCCGAGCGGCCCGTCGAGCAAGACGAAGAGCGCAAGGCCAAGGGCAAGAAGGGCCGCAAGCAGGCCCGCCGCGACGCGCGTCGCCAGGCCAAGGCCGAGTCCCGGCGCAGCCCGATCGGCGACACGATCGAGCGCGATCAGGTCCGGGCCGACGAGATCGAGGCGCGTAGCGAGGCGGTCGATCAGGCGGTCGCGGATCGAGCGGAGGCCAAGCCCTTCGACACGGATCAGTACCGAGCGATCGGCGGCGACGAGGACGAAGGCGCCGACGAGCGCCGCGAGGTCGAGCCCGCCACTGCGCCCTCGGTCAACGAGACGCAGGCACCGA
This sequence comes from uncultured Myxococcales bacterium, assembly GCA_965649595.1. GTDB lineage: Bacteria > Myxococcota_A > Polyangia > Nannocystales > Nannocystaceae > Plesiocystis. The sequence continues at coordinate 626 of CBFGLP010001520.1, forward strand.
GCCACGAGGCCGTCGCTCCCGAGGTGCAGCCTCGGGTCGAAGCGCCGGCAGCCGACCCCCCCCACGAGCCGGTGCTCGCGGTCGCACCGAGTCCCGCGAGCGAGCCCATTCGAGCGCTCGAGATCGCAGCGCCGCTAGCCGAGCCCGAGCTCGCCCCGACTGCAGCCGCGCCAGCGCTCGAAGCTGACACGACCGCTCCCGCGAGCGAGCCCAAGCCCCGCGTCGAGCAAGAGCCTCTCGTCGAGCCCAAGCCTCTCGTCAAGGCCGAGGTCGAGCCCGAGCCCGAGCAACAACCTCCGACCGAGGCTCCCAAGCTGAGGCCTTCGCTCCTTCCCTCCGTCCCCGTCGCCCCCACGAGCAAGCCCGAACGAGCGAGCAAGCGGGACGGCGACGACGACATCGATCTCGCGAGCCTCGCTCGGGCTGCGCTCGAGCGCCCGAAGTCGGACGATGCCTCCGCCAGCTCGAGCGGCATGCGTACCTCCGCCGTGTCCTCGGCCACCATGTTCCGCTCGGCGATCTTCGACGCCGAACCGGAGCCGCCGCCGGAGAGCAAGCCGTCGCTCTTCTCGTTGCCCAAGTTGGGTGAGCCGCCGCGCTTCGCTCCGCCGCCGACCGCCAAGCGTGGCTCCGTGCTGCCGCCCCGGCCGGAGAGCGACCCCAAGCCCGCCGCGACGCCGAGCAAGCCCGCTCCCGCGCCGAGCCCCGCTGCGACGCCGAGCAAGCCCGCCCCCGCGCCGAGTCCCGCAACCAAGCCCGCCGCGCCCCCGATCGCTCCGCCCAAACCCACCGCCCCGGTCGCTCCGATCAAGCCTGCCCCGATCGTGCCTCCGACCACGAGCAAACCCCCGGTCGCGGTCCCACCCGTGCCGGCGCCCGTGGTCGCAGCCCCACCGGTCCCCGCACCGTCTCCCAACGGCATCTCGGCCACCAAGGCGGCACCGAGCACCCCGGCGCTCGACGGGGGCTGGGGCGAGCTCGACGATCTCCTCCCGCCGGCCGCCCCTCCAGCCCCGTCCGTGCCCCAACCCGGCACCAAGCCGGGCAGCGGCACGGATTAGGAGCCCTCGCGCGAGCGCGTCAGCGCAGCGCCCCGGTCTTGCGCAGGATCTCCTGCACGTCGCTGACGAAGCGGCTGCGTCCGCCGGGATCGTCCGCCATCGTCTCCGACAGCCCATCGAGCAGCAGCGGCAGCGTGTAGGTCGAGGGGTTGCAGCACAGCAACCACTCGCGCATCTGCTCGTGCATGCCTTGACGCGTGTCCTCGGCGGACTGCCCCTGCCGCTTCTGATAGCGCTGGTAGATCGCCTCGATCTCGCGCAGCACCGGCCCGAGCGGGCTGGCCAGCAGCTGGAGGATCTCGTCATCGGCCTCGTCGACGC
>CBFGLP010001521.1:0-1851 GCA_965649595.1 uncultured Myxococcales bacterium
TGCGCCTCGGTACACTGATCTGTTGAAAAATCATACTGCCCAGCATCCTGAAGTGAAAACGTGCATCATTCGCACGAAATCCGATTTGGCCTCTAATGCGCCGATGTGCGATATGGAATGCGGCTGGATGGCATTTGATACCCGAGCGGACGACCCGGAGACGTACGTTGCTGCACTAAGGCATATCGTGCAGCAATTCAGCCGATAGACCATCCAACCCGACTGAACGGTGCTCCTGGGAGAAGATACCCCGCCGACAGGATGAGCGGCAGGCTCTGACCACGGCTGAGCAACACGTCGCCCAGGGCCTCAGTGAGCAGCTCGGCTCTTCGCGCGGGCGGCCCCCTCGACTTCGCCGATCGCCTCGAGCTCGTCGTCGATCACCCCATAGAGCCCCTCAGCGTAGTCGCGCCGACCCAGAGCCCAAGCGAGGTCGGCCCGGGCCAAGGTCGCGCGCACGACCGTGGGATGGTGGATCCCGAGACCGCCGGCCAGCATGACGTGGGCAGCATCGAAGTGCTCGAGCGCCTGGGCCGACCTGCCCGCGCGCTGCTCGAGCTCGCCGAGATCCCGCTGCACGAGCGCCCGCCGCGGGCACGAGCCCAGCTTTCGGTCGACGAGCTCGAAGGCCGCGACGAGGATCGGCCGGGCCCGCCCGAGCTCGCCGGCGTCGAGCAGCGCTCGACCGGCGAGCTCGAGCATGGGCAGCCCTCGCGCGTCGTCGGGCCCGAGCTCGTCGAGGTATGCGAGGCCGTGCTCGATGGCCCTGCGACCCTCGGGGATCTGTCGACGGCGCAGCGCGAGCTCGCCACGCCACAACCAGGGCCACGCACGCTCGGGGCCGTCGAACAAGAACACCTCGGCCCGCTCGAATTGGGACCGGGCCTCGTCGTCGTCACTTCGGGCGGCCGCGATCCGTCCGCTCAGGCCCAGAGCCGCGCCTCGCCAGTGATCATGGCGACGCGAGCGACCTGGCACGGGGATCCGAATCGCCGGGTCGACTACCTGCGCAGCGCCGGACAGGTCTTTGGTGGCGAGCCGTGCCTGAGCCTGCGCGAGCAGGGCCGCCACGTGCAGCAGCGATCCGCCGTGGTCGGCCTCGGCGAGCTCGGCGAGCTTCGTCGCGGCCGCGAGCGCGGCCTCCACGTCGTCGACTGTGAGCTCGAGCTGCACTTGCGCCAGCCCGCGCTCGAGCGCCCAGGGATCGGCACCGTCGAGCTCGGCCGCGAACGCCTGCTCGGCCTCGCCGAGCTGCTCGCGCGCGTGCACGGCCTCGCCTTCGGCCAGCGACACCCAGGCTTGGGCGAGCGCCAAGCGACCCGCGAGCAGTGCCCGCTCGCCCGGGCGCCCGGCTTCGCCACGCTCGAGGATCCCGAGCACGATCCTGCGCCAGCGCGCAGCCTCGCCCCGATCGAGCCAACGCGCGCCTCGTTCCGTCATCGACGCGAGCGCTGCGTCGCGCTCGACCGCCGGATGGGCTCCGCCGCCCGCCGCCTCGGCGGCGGCTTCGAACCAAGGCAAGGCCTGCGCAGGCAAGCCCTCGAGCATGGCGAGGCGGGCCTGAGCGAGCCGGGCTCGCGCGAGCGTCGGTGCGTGGGCGAGCCGCTCGGCCACCTCGAGCGCATTGTCGGCGGCCTCGCGGGCCGGCTGCACGCGCTCGAGGATCACGAGCGCCTCCACGGCGGCGAGCTCCCGGTCGAGGGCGTCGACCTCGACCCGCTCGGCCGCGCTCGGTGGAGCGGGTCGAGGTCGACGCCCTCGACCGAGAGCTCGCGGCCGTGGAGGCGCTCGTGATCCTCGAGCGCGTGCAGCCGGCCCGCGAGGCCGCCGACAATGCGCTCGAGGTGGCCG
>CBFGLP010001522.1:0-1820 GCA_965649595.1 uncultured Myxococcales bacterium
CCACCCGATCGGTGTAAACGCGTACATCGATCCTATTCTAAATTACGTCATCGAGCGAAACCTTCCGATCCAACTACCCACCCAAGAACATCCGCTCGACCGTCGCCTTGCTCAAGATGTTCGACATCAACAGCGCCTTCCCATCCGGCGCCTGCGTGATGTCGAGGTTGGCCAAGAAGTCGAGCTCGTCCGCCTCCTCCTGCTTCCCCGCGAGCAGCTTGCGAACGATGCCCAGCAACATCGACGCCTTGATCGCCTCCTGCGTCGGCACCCGCACGAACAGCCCCGCGTAGTCGTGCACGACCGCCGCGATCAGCATGCCCTCCGGCTCCGGCAGCAGCTTGGCGAGCACGCCGAGCTCTCCCATCGTCTCCTGCATCGCGGTCGGGGTGGTCACGAACAAGAACGCGACCTCGCCGGGGACCTGTTGCAGCAGGGCGCGAAGCTGCGGATCGAGGCGCTCCTGCGCGGACGCGCGCGCCTGCAGGATCTCCGGCACCATCGCCTCGGGCACGAGCATCAGCTCGTCACGGTCGAGGCTGAGCAGCTGCACGCGACCGCCCTCGTATTCGACGCCGACCAAGGTCCAGACGCGAAGCTTCTGGCGCAGGCTCTCGGTCATCGTCGCCGAGTCGCGCCCGGGGATCTCCCGCGCAGGCTCGAGGATCAAGCTGCCGCTTTGGATCGCGGCGTCGAGCCGCGCCTCGAGGTCGGTCAGCTCGACCATCGCGATCGACTGACGAGGATCCTCATGGTTGGCCGCGCCGAGGAAGCGATCGAAGTCGCTCGGATCCGCGAGCCCGAGCGCGCCCGCGAGCTGGCAAAAGCCCCCGGAGTAGATCGGCTCGGGCATGTCGGCGCGCTGCTTGGCCCGCGCCTCGTTCTGAGCCTTGCGCTGCTCGGCGAGGCGCTGCTCCTCGGGCGTCGTCGGGTTCTCGGCCTGCTCGGCCTCGCGTCGGGCCTCGCGGCGCGCCTTCGCTTCGGCCTCGAGCTGCTCACGACGCGCCTCGTCGCAGGTGAACATCATGTCCTTGGCGTCCTGCGGCAGGCCCTGATGAAGGCGGCTGGCCTCGAGCCGCGCGACGTCGACTTGAAACAGGCTGGTCAAGCTCGGCGGGGCGTAGCGAGCCCCATAGGACACGACGCCGGCGCTGCCCATGTCCATGCCGAGGTCCCAGTAGCTACGTAGCAGCAAGGTGGCCTGCTCGGGCTGGTCGTTGCGGCGGTAGAGATCGACGAGGCGGAAGATCGCGTCGCCGACGAGATCGCGGCGATCGGGTGACTCGAGCTCGACGAGCTGCTCGAAGTAGTCGATCGCACAGTCGTCGCGCTCGAGCACCTCCATGCAATTCTTCCCGTGCCGGTAGAGCCGCTCGACCTCGCTCTCCCCGGGCCGCGCGACCGAGGCTCGCGTGCCGTCGATCGCCTCCCAGGTCCGCTCTCGGGTCCAGCAACCACCGAGCGCGGTAGCGAAGGTCAGGACGGCGAGGACGGGCAGCGGGCGCCAGCGCATCGAAGAGTCATCTAGCAGCTCTCACGCCGCTTGCCCTCGCCCTCGCGCACATGAGTGTGCTTGCCCGGCTACGCCGGCCTCAAACGAGAAAGGCCCCCTCTGGGGGCCCAAACGGGCGACCGCGAACCCGGACCCAGCCCACTGCCGGCCTCAAACGAGAAAGGCCCCCTCTGGGGGGCCCAAACGGACGCCTGCGAACCCGGAACCAGCCCACCGAGGTCGCCTCGCGACCTCGCGGCCGCGAAGCGGCCGTGCGTGGCAGAGTGCACGACGCCTGCGGGGGCTAAGGAGTCGGGCAGGGCTCCTC